>CAZFBU010000078.1:11196-20641 GCA_964517175.1 uncultured Saprospiraceae bacterium | reverse complement strand
AGCAGTGTGGAAGTAAAAGTGAGCTAAACGATTGAGCAACAGTCATCTGGTGGCTTTGGTTTTCGTCACCAGATGACTTGCCACTAGCTAAGCTTTCCTCTCCTTGCGCCGACCACGGCTTTTCCCCTTTTCCTTCGGTTTCGATTCAACCGTCATAAGTTCCTCTTCCACCAGTTGCATATCAATCTGCCGTTTTTCCAGGTTCGTCGCTGCGATACGCACCATCACCTCGTCGCCCATTTTCAGTACGCGGCCGGATCGTCTGCCCTTCATTTTCAGGCGACTGTCATCAACTTCAAACGACTCGTTCAGGGTTTCAAACCCAACCATACCTTCTGCGAAATTCTCCTTTAACGCTACGAAGAAGCCCCGATCCATAATGCCGGAAATGTAGCCGGCAAATTCTTCGCCCACGTGCTTTTCGATGTATTCTACCTGCTTGTATTTTACCGATTCGCGCTCGGCTTCCATGGCCTTGCGTTCCTGCATAGAGATGTGTTTGCAGCGTTCTTCGAGTTGCTTTTTATCCACGCGGTGGTATAAATCCGGCGTCAGGTTCAATTCCAGGATGCGATGCACCAATACATCAGAGTAGCGCCGGATTGGCGACGTGAAGTGGGTGTAATTTTCAAATGCCAGGCCATAATGCCCGATGTTTTCGGTCGTGTATTCCGCTTTTGACATGGTGCGAATGGCCAGTGGCTCCAACAATTGCAATGCTGGGTTTTTCTCGGCAGCTTTCGCCAGTTGATTGTAGGATTTGGAAATATCTTTCGGCGAATTGATCTTCATCTCGAAGCCCATTTCGTGTGCGAAGCGCGCCAGATTTTCTACTTTTTCGAGGTTGGGCTCGTCATGCACCCGATAGGGGAATGGCACTTCCTGCTCTTTGCCTTTTTCAGAAATAAAGGTGGCCACCTCGCGGTTTGCCAGCAGCATAAAATCCTCAATCAGTAGGTGCGCATCCCGGCGTTCTTTCACGTACACCTCCACCGGTACGCCCTCTTCATCCAGCCGGAATTGTACTTCTTCGGTTTCAAAGCTGATCGCACCCTTGCGGAAGCGCTGGCGGCGCAGTTTTTTGGCGATCTGGTTGAGTTTGTTGAGTTCGTCGTAATATTCGCCTTCGCCTTTATCCAGAATCTCCTGCACTTCTTCGTACGTGAAGCGCCGATTGGAATGTGTTAGCGTTTTACCGAACCACTGGCGAATGATCTTATCATTTTGGTCGAAGGTGAAAATTGCCGAAAAGGTGCATTTATCCTCGTGCGGTCGCAAGGAGCAGAGTTCGTTGGAGAGCTTTTCCGGCAGCATCGGCAGCACCCGATCCACCAGGTAAACCGAGGTAGAACGCTCGAATGCTTCTTCATCCAGTTTGGTGCCGGGCTTCACGTAATGACTGACATCAGCAATGTGCACGCCAACTTCCAGCTCGCCATTTTCGAGATAGCGGAAAGACAAAGCATCGTCGAAATCCTTGGCGGTCTCCGGATCAATCGTGAAGGTGAGCACTTCGCGCAAATCCAACCGACGGGCTTCCTCCTCTGCGGTGATCTTGTCGGATAGTTTCTCCGATTCCTGCATAACCTCCTTCGGGAAATCCAACTGGAAGCCATGATTGATCAGGATGGCTTTCATCTCAATGTCGCTGGTACCCGCTTTGCCGAGCACGGTCGTCACTTCGCCGCGCATGGCATCGTGGCGTTCCGGCATCCACTCCGTGATTTTTACCACTACTTTATCGCCGTTTTTGGCGTTGTGGGTATTCGGCATATCCACGAAAATCTCCAACTGCAAGCTCTGGTCGGGCGTGACGATGGCGTAGGTATCTTCGTATTGAATGGTGCCGAGGAAGTATTCCGTAGCGCGTTCCAGCACTTCTATCACTTCGCCTTCGGTGCGTTTTCTGCCGCGGGGTACCCACGCACGGATGCGCACCCGGTCGCCGTGCAGCGCGGAGTTGAGGTATTTGGCAGAAACGTGCACATCGTCTTCTAGGTCGTCACTTACGATGTAAGCATCGCCCGAGCGGGTCATATCCACATAGCCTTCGTACGCTTTTTTGCTTTTTTCCTGCGAAATTTGTTGCCGGAATTTGTATTTGTAATCGCCTAGAGCCATTACTTTACCCGCATCAACCAGGTGTTGCAGGGCTTGGGTAACGGAGTCCTTGTTGTTGTCCGCATCAATGCGTTGAGCGATTTGGCGGGGGTTGAAGCGTCTGCGCGGATTCTTTTCCAGTATTTTTAAAATCTCCTGCTGCAAAGCTTTCCCGTTGAGTTTGTTTTTGGGTGTTTTACTTTTTTTTCTTGGCATGTTTGGTCTTTCATCTTTTGTCCTGGTAATTTGGACAATACGTTATCTTAGTATTTTCAATAATATACTGACCTTTTGCTAAAGTAGCAACGATCAGACTGTTTCCACAATTTCACCTTCCGAGAGCAATTCCAGGCGAGTTACCGTGCTGGATGTTGGGTCGTAGAACGAATCTGCCCCGCCGGATTGTCCTGACATAATCAGTATTTCCCAGTCCTCATCAATGGTGGCTATCGACTGTATTAATTGCTCGCCGTCGTAAAAAGTTCCCGCCAGCGTTCTCCTGGCGATCAATTCTCCTTTCTTCGAGAACGTAGCCAGCGCAAACTCGTAGGTCAGCAATTCTGCCCGCCAATACACGATACCGTGGAAATCCTGCGTAGCCGGTATGCGAAAGCAGGCAATGTACTCCGTATATTCGTCCGGAATCTGCCCGTCGAGCGGGGCCAGATATTGCTCAATCATCAGTGGCGGCAGCGGTTCATTATTCTTGCTAAACTGATGCTGTATTTCGTCATTGAGTGTGATCGGCAGCTCTATCTCCGGAAACTTGTCTATGAAATGTCCGAAATGAACGACCGGCTTTCCGTTATTCTTCATTTCTAATTTTAATCAACAATCTATAAAACCCGTTTGTAACGGATAAAGTTTTGTGCAAATTGTTCATTCTTATTATTGTGTAGAATGATTCTAAATAATTTGGACTTGTGTATAAACACCGAACATACGTTGGGTGATAAGCCTTTATGAATTAGATTTGTGGCTGCCTTTTTTTGGCAAATACGTATTTACAAAAAAGAAAAACGACAAAATCACAGCACATGAATTGGTTCACCAATTTTCTGACTTCTTCAATCGGAAAAAAGTTCGTTATGAGTTTAACGGGATTGTTCCTGATTTTATTTCTCGTCGTGCATTTGGCCGGTAATCTGCAGCTACTGGCTAATGATGGCGGTGATTTGTTCAATTTGTACGCTTACAAAATGACGCACGACCCAATCATCAAAACGGTTTCTTACCTGCTGTATGTTTCCATCCTCGTCCATGCCGTTCAGGGCTGGCTTCTGTGGCGCAAGAATCGCGCTGCTCGCGGTCCGAAGCGCTACAAGGTGAATGCCGTTACTACTGCCTGGTCCACCCGCTCTGCATCTGTTCGTATGGGGGCATTGGGCACTATCATTTTCGTGTTTATTCTCATCCATTTGTATCAGTTCTGGCTGCAGATGAAAATGGACGTATTGCCTTATGCAACGATTGAGGGCAAGCAATATAAGGATTTGTATTACATCGTTTCCTTGACCTACGAAAACCTCGGCTTTGTTATCTTTTACGTGATTTCTATGGTCGTGATCGCTTTCCACCTGTGGCATGGCTTTCAGAGTGCCTTCCAGACACTGGGGCTGGACCATGAGAAATACACCCCGGTCGTCCGTTTCGTCGGCAGAGCTTACGCAATTATCATTCCATTGGGCTTTGCAATTATACCGATCATTATGTACCTGACGAAGTAAGAAGCGCTCATCAAATCAGCAATCAATAATTAACAATCAGCAATCAATAATTAACAATCAGCAATTAACAATACTTCAAGATATGGAATTGAATAGTAAAATACCTCCTGGCGATTTATCGGAAAAGTGGACGAAATACCGCTCTACGGTTCCGTTGGTAGCGCCGGCAAATAAAAGACGTATTGACATCATCGTAGTGGGTACCGGACTGGCGGGTGCCTCGGCGGCGGCTTCGCTCGGCGAACTGGGCTACAACGTCAAATGCTTCACCTTTCACGACAGCCCCCGGCGCGCGCACAGCATCGCTGCACAGGGCGGTATCAATGCTGCTAAAAATTATCAGAACGACGGCGACAGCGTCTATCGCTTGTTTTACGATACGATCAAAGGCGGTGACTACCGCTCCCGCGAAGCCAATGTGCACCGGCTGGCAGAAGTGAGCACCAATATCATCGACCAGGCAGTAGCGCAGGGCGTGCCTTTTGCTCGGGAATACGGCGGATTGCTGGAAAATCGCTCTTTCGGCGGCGTACAGGTGAGCCGTACCTTCTACGCGCGCGGTCAAACCGGTCAGCAGTTGCTGCTGGGTGCTTATCAATCACTCTCACGCCAAATCGCCAATGGATCGGTTGAAATGTACAACCGCCACGAAATGTTGGATTTAGTGATGATCGACGATAAGGCGCGGGGCATCATCGCCCGCAATCTGCTCACCGGCGAGCTGGAGCGCTTCGGTGCGCACTGCGTGGTACTGGCAACCGGTGGCTACGGTAATGTTTTCTACCTTTCTACCAATGCGATGGGCTCGAATGTAACGGCTGCCTGGCGGGCTGTGAAGCGGGGCGCTTACATGGCAAACCCTTGCTTTACGCAAATTCACCCGACTTGCATTCCGCAATCGGGCGAGTATCAGTCCAAGCTGACGCTGATGTCGGAAAGCTTACGAAATGACGGCCGCGTTTGGGTTCCGAGGAAAAAAGAGGATGCGCAGGCTATCCGCGGAGGCAAAAAGACCGCCAACGATATTCCGGAGGCAGACCGCGACTACTACCTGGAGCGCCGCTATCCGGCGTTTGGCAATCTGGTGCCGCGGGACGTTGCTTCGCGCGCTGCGAAAGTGGTCTGCGACGAAGGGCTGGGCGTTTCGCCTACAGGACTGGCCGTATTCATGGATTTTGCATCGGCAATTGAACGCTATGGCAAATCCCAAGCCCACGTTCAGGGGCTGCACAACCCCGACCAGGCAACAATCGTCCAATTGGGCAAAGCGGTTGTCAAAGAAAAATACGGCAACCTGTTCGATATGTACGAAAAAATCACCGGCGAGAATCCTTATGAAATGCCGATGAAAATTTATCCGGCGGTGCATTACACAATGGGCGGACTTTGGGTAGATTACAACCTGGAAACCAACGTTCCGGGTTTGTTTGCTATCGGCGAATGCAATTTTTCCGATCATGGCGCGAACCGACTCGGCGCTTCCGCTCTGATGCAGGGTCTGGCGGATGGTTATTTCGTACTGCCTTATACCATTGGCAGCTTCCTTTCGGATGAGATTCGCACGGCAAAGATTGACACCAATGCACCGGAATTCGACGTGACAGAAAAGGAAACCCGTCAACAACTGGAGCATTTTATCAACAATGATGGCAATCAATCGGTCGAAAGCTTCCACCGTCGCCTGGGTAAAATCATGTGGGAATACTGCGGTATGTCGCGCAGCATCGAAGGTTTGACCAAAGCGCGCCAGATGATTCGAGATTTGAAAAAAGAATTCTATGAAGACGTCTTCGTGCCCGGCTCATTGGATGAATACAACGCCGAGTTGGAGAAAGCAGGTCGCGTAGCGGATTTCATTGAACTGGGTGAAATGATGATTGTCGATGCCCTGGATCGCAACGAATCCTGCGGCGGTCACTTTCGCGAGGAATACCAAACCGAAGACGGCGAAGCCGTACGCGACGACGAAAATTATACCTACGTGGCTGCCTGGGAATACAAAGGCGACGACGATCCGGTGCTGCACAAGGAAAAACTGATATTCGAGAATATAGAATTGAAAACCAGAAGTTATAAATAAAAAGGTTATTGGTTATTTGTGACTTGGGAGCACATATTCTCAATCACAAATACCAAATCACCAATAACAAAATAAAATATCATGAAGCTTACACTAAAAATCTGGAGACAGAAAAACAGCAAAGATAAAGGGCGTTTCGAGACATATCAGGTGGAGGCCAGTTCGCACATGTCTTTCCTGGAAATGCTGGATGTATTGAACGAACAACTGATTGGCGAAAAAAAGGAACCGGTTTCTTTTGCGCACGACTGCCGCGAAGGCATCTGCGGAACCTGCAACATGGTGATCAACGGTCGGCCGCACGGCCCGTGGAAAGGTACGACTACCTGCCAGCTTCACATGCGCGAGTACAAAGACGGTGATACCATCGTAATTGAGCCGTTCCGCGCCCGGGCTTTCCCGATTGTGAAGGACCTGGTGGTGGATCGCTCCGCTTTCGACCGCATCATTCAGGCAGGGGGCTACGTTTCGGTAAATACCGGCCAGGCACAGGATGCCAATGCCATCCCCATTGAAAAGGATACCGCTTCCGAAGCGTTTGATGCAGCGACCTGTATCGGCTGCGGCGCCTGCGTGGCTGCTTGCCCAAACGCATCGGCCATGCTGTTCACCTCGGCGAAGGTTGCGCACCTGACGATGTTGCCGCAAGGCAAGGTAGAGTCGCGGCGCCGCGTACAAAACATGGTGAAACAAATGGATACCGAGGGGTTCGGAATGTGCTCAAACATCACCGCCTGCGAAGCAGAGTGCCCGAAGGAAATTTCGGTGGAAAATATCGCACTGATGAATCGCGAATACTTCAAATCGGCGATTACCTCCGAGACGCAGGTATAATTTCATCGGGAAATTTGTAAAAACTCAGTGGAGATTCTATCTTCGTCGCAAACTGTTATTTCAGTTGCCCTTCAGATAAAAGTTTGCAGCCCCGGCCCAGCGCCGGGGCTTTTTTGTGACATCCATTGTCATCATTTTTTTTGCTAATTTTGGAGTCATTTCGCATTTTCCTTTTGGGAAACCATTCGAGTTTCCCGAAAGGAATGTAAGTAATGGGACAGTGTTATCTGTTAATTGGGGAAACTTTTATATTTTTGGTAATCGGCGGTTTGTGAAACTTTACACTTGGAATAATTTTGTCTATTTACTTATTTTTAATTCAAAATTTACATCCGATTATGAAACGATACATCTTGCTATTCTTGGTAGTGACCCTCGTGCAGCCAGTCTTGGCGCAGAAATTAATTTCACTGGAAGACATCTGGAGCAACGGGACATTCAACGCCCGTAGCGTGCCGGGATTCAATTTTATGAACGATGGCAAGCATTATACGCGCCTGGAAAATAACAAAATACAACAATACGACCTGACGGATGGCGGCTTCGTGCAAACGGTTTTCGACGCTAACTCCGTCTCTGCAGCGGGTTTCAACGGGCGAATGCAAGGCTACCGCTTTAGCGCCGATGAACAGAAAATCCTCATCTGGTCGGAAGTGGAAAGCATCTACCGCCATTCGACCAAAGAAAAATACTTTGTATATGACCGCGTGTCGAAGCAGTTCCGCTCGGTTTTTGACGGTGGAAAATTCAGCCTGGCAAATTTCAACCCGCAAGGCGATAAAGTTGCTTTCGTTTTTGAAAACAACATGTACGTCAAGGACTTACAATCCGGCGAGACGACGCAGGTCACGAAAGATGGCGAGAAAAATCGCATCATCAACGGTGGCATGGATTGGGTATATGAAGAGGAGTTTGCGCTGAAAACCGGCTACCAATGGTCGCCCGATGGGCAATGGGTGGCGTTTTATCGTTTTGACGAAAGCCGGGTGAAGCAATTTACTATGACGCACTATCGGGATGAATTATACCCTGAATATGAGACGTTTAAATACCCAAAGGTCGGCGAAGAAAACTCGATTGTGACCATTCACATCTACGATACAAAATCGAAGAAAACGACGATGGTTGCTACGGGCGAAGAAACCGATATGTATATTCCGCGCATTCGCTGGACGAAAGACCCCGGCACACTCTGCGTTTATCGCCTGAATCGTCACCAGAACCACTTGGAATTGCTTGCCGCAAATGCGACCGATGGCAAAACGAACGTTTTCTTTTCCGAAAAAAACAAGTACTACATCACCGAAGCAACGCTGGATGATTTCACCTTTCTGGCGGATGGCAAGCGCTTCCTATTCACCAGCGAACGCGATGGCTGGCGCCATATCTACCTGGGCGACATGGGCGGCGGCAAACCGCAACAATTGACCAAAGGCAAGTGGGAAGTCTCCAACATCTATGGCGTGGACGAAGCCCGCAGCCTCGTATATTACCAGGCGGCTGAAAAATCGCCAATGGAGCGCCAGGTCTATGCACTCGGTCTGGATGGCAAGAACAAACGCGCCCTCGCCGACGCAGCTGGCGTGAACAACGCACAATTCAGCAGCAATTACGATTATTACGTCATCACGCATTCGACGATCAATTCGCCGGCATCCTACACCGTTTTTGACAATAGCGGCAAGCAAATCCGGGTGATTGAAGACAACTACCAACTTCGGGAAATGATGACCGAATACCAAACCCAACCGGTCGAGTTTTTTGATTTCAAAACCAGCGAAAACGTTGCGCTCAACGGCTGGATGATTAAACCGCGCGGGTTTACGGAGAGCCGGCAGTATCCGGTGCTGATGTTTGTGTATGGCGGCCCGGGCAGCCAGCAGGTAATCGATTCCTGGGGCAGCCGCTACTGGTGGTTTCAACACCTGGCGCAGCAGGGTTTTGTAGTCGCTTGTGTGGACAATCGCGGCACGGGCGGTCGCGGCGAGGAATTCAAGAAAATGACGTATCAGCAACTCGGCAAATACGAAACCATCGACCAGATCGAAGCAGCGAAGTGGCTCGGTAGCCAGGATTATATTGATGCCAACCGCATCGGCATTTTTGGCTGGAGCTACGGCGGCTATATGTCTTCGCTCTGCATCCTGAAGGGCAATGACGTTTTTGCGGCAGCCATCGCCGTCGCGCCGGTGACCAACTGGAAGTGGTACGACACCATTTACACCGAGCGTTATATGCGTTCGGAAAAGGAAAATCCCGACGGCTATCGCGATAATTCGCCGGTTTATTTCGCCGACCGCCTTAAGGGCGAATATTTGCTCGTGCACGGTCTGGGCGACGACAACGTGCATTTCCAGCACACGGCGGAAATGGCGAACGCGCTCATTAGCGCCAATAAACAATACGAAACGTATTTCTATCCAAATCGGAACCACGGCATTTATGGTGATAATGCGCGGTTGCATTTATACACCAAAATGACGCGATTTTTGCAGGAAAAACTAAAGGGCGCGGATGTAAAACTCCAGCCGACCAAAGCCCGGCAGGGTATCAATTTGATCGAAAACAAGAACAATAACCATTAAAAAAGTCGGAAAAGGGCTTTGCTGGTGTGAGTTAGTAAAGCCTATTTTTTACTTCAATGCTTTAAAAATGATCATCACGACAACAGACTACATTCCCGGCGAGGAGATCGCCGAAGTGA
>CAZFBU010000078.1:0-11096 GCA_964517175.1 uncultured Saprospiraceae bacterium | reverse complement strand
AAAATGATCATCACGACAACAGACTACATTCCCGGCGAGGAGATCGCCGAAGTGATTGATGTGGTGAGGGGCAGCACGGTTCGTGCGCGTCACATCGGGCGGGACTTTGTGGCGGGGCTGCGGCTCATTACCGGGGGCGAAGTTTCCGAATACACCAAACTCATGGCGCAAGCCCGCGAACAGGCGATCGAGCGCATGATTGCTGATGCGGAACGCATTGGGGCAGATGCCGTTATTAATGTAAGGTTCACGACTGCTGCGGTGATGCAGGGTGCTTCGGAAATTTTGGCTTATGGCACGGCGGTCCGGCTGAAGTAAGCGAGGTGCGAACGGGAACTTTTATCGCCTTTCGCACATTAGTATGTTGAATATCAAAACCAACAAATGGCAGAGAAGAAAAAGAAAAATATTGAATTTGTAAACCGACGAGCCGAGCACGAATATTTTTTCAAGGAAAAATACGAAGCGGGCATCGTGCTGCAGGGCACGGAGATCAAGTCTATTCGCACCGGTAAAGCGAATTTATCCGACGCTTATTGTGTTTTTAAAAACGGCGAATTGTTTGTGCACAGCCTTTTTATTTCCGAATACAAGCACGGCACTTATGCCAATCACGAAGCCCGCCGTACCCGCAAGCTCCTGCTCAAACGCCAGGAACTCCGCAAACTGGAAAAAAAAGTAAAGGAAAAAGGCAACACCATTGTACCTTATCGACTTTATCTGACGGATCGCGGCTTTGTTAAACTGGAAATTGTAGTCGTGACCGGTAAAAAATCTTACGACAAGCGCGATTCTATCAAAGAAAAAGATATGAAACGCGACCTCCAGCGGTTGAGTAAAATCAAGTTGTAATCACTCCTTCTGTTTGTTCAGTCCCCAGTCGTAATCCAGGTATTCAATATCGGGTTTCCGGTCGATATCTGTTTCGGTATATTTATCGACAAATCGGACGACGGAATCAAAGTCGCCGCTGTACCAGGAGAATATTTTGGAAAGCTTGAGTTGGCTACCTGATTCGATGATATTCTTATCGCGGTCGCTCAGAAAATCCCGGGCCGCCTGGTCGAGCTGATCGTCCAGCTTTTTGGCGGTGAAGGCTTCGTTGCGCAGTTTTGGGCAGGAGATCGAAGCGCAGTTGACCGCCATGTGAATGCGCGGATCCTTGAATTTCGGGCGAATGATGCCGTGTTCAATATTATTCAAATCGTATTCCCGGTCTTCAATTTTGATAAATTTTATATCCCAAACCGTATTGACAAACGGAATTCCATTTTTAATATCTTTAATACTTTCTACGGGGTAGTGATCGACGATGAGCTTGACGGTGAAGGCGTTATACGCATTGATCCAGTAGGCAAGCTGCTCGTCCCGGCTCCAGTGGCGATCATTGGGATGATGGCGGCTGAGTAGCTCCAGGTAATTGTTCAGGCGGTTGCTATCGGCAATGAAGCCTTCGTAGTTTAACCAGCCTTTTTCATTGACGTGGGCTCGCACCAGGCTATCCCATAGCTCATGGGTGACAGGGCGCGCATCCGATTGATAATCCTTGACTTTACAGCTTTGCGCAAATCCGATTATTCCAATTACAAATAAAAGATGGTAAAAACGCATGGATTCTTTTTTATACAAATTACGTAGTTTGTGACGCTTTAAGTTGGTGTCATGCCGACAGTTTACAAACTTTGAGCAAAATGAAGCGCATGAATGCAGGTTTCATAACGGTTTCCGGCGGGAATATTTTTTTCCGAAAGTGGGGGCATGGCAAAATACTGCTGATCGCATTGCACGGCTACGGCGTTGACGGTCGTATGTTTGCCGCACTCTGCAACGATCTGGCTCACGCATGCACTTGCTACGCAATTGATCTGCCGTTCCATGGGCAAACCGAATGGCATTCGTCAATCTTTCAACCGGATGACTTGCAAGAGGTTGTCAATGAGATTACAAACAGAGAACGTACGACGCGCTACGTACTGCTTGGGCACAGTTTTGGGGCGCGCCTGGCGCTGAAGCTCTGCGGTCTATCGCCTGGATGCGAGCGCTTGTTGCTGCTTTCTCCGGATGGTTTGTACACCTACTGGCTGGGATGGAGCAATTTGCTACCGCTGAGTTGGCGTTCCTGGCTGATGGGACGGTTGCGACGACCCGGGCATCTGCTGTATTTGGCGGGGTGGTTGCGGCGCGCGGGTTGGCTGCCGCTGCACGTGGAGCGTTTTTTGCAGAAAAATCTGACGACAGACGAAGGGCGCGCCCGGTTGTCCGCTACGTGGCTGTCCATGTCAGCATTTAAATTCAGCCGACGCGCATTACTCGCTCTGGAGAAGCCGGTTATTATTATTGTTGGAAAACGCGATCCGATGATTAATGGTGCATATATTCGGAAACTTGCCAGGAAAATGGAACAAGTCAGCGTACACGAGTTGGATGGGAAGCACTATTTGCCGAATGCAGCAGTGATACCAATTTTGCTGGAGGTGCTTACAATTTCACCCGCAAGCCCATAAAGATGGACATCGTATGGATGCGATCCTGATCCGGACCAATTCCTTGCAGCTTATTACTAAGGACGTGGTGATAAGTTGGCTGGGCAAAAATACTCCACCGTTCGGTCATGAAGCGTTCCAATCCCAAGCCGACGTTGCCCGTCATGTAGCTGTTTTTCAGCAAAGAACCACCCTCCAGCACACCGGCAGTCAGAATACTCGCTTTTTCGTCGAGGGGTGTCGTTACGGTACCGCCAGGACCTTGTGAGGGCGGACGTGCCGCCGCCGGACGGTTAAACCCGGTTTCATCAGCAATGTAGTAATTGGCTTGCATCGTCACGTGCAGCGAGACACCGGCAGTGGTGTAAGCGCGCCATTTGTTGTGCCGGATAAAATTGTAGCGAACGTGAAACGGCAACTGCAGCATATTCAATTCGACCAGTTTGAAACCTTCGCCCTGATAACCATCCCGCAGGCTGCCATCATAGATGTAGAGTAGGGGGCGAGGTGTATATTCCTTAGCCACATAGATCAAACCACTTCCGACTTCCCAGCGTCCTTTTTCCCAGCCAGCCATGATACCACCACCGTAGCCGAGTTCGTAGCGATCAAAACCTTCCAGCATTTGACCCTCTACCATAGTGGGTGGTGTGACAATCTGGTTGTAATCTGCACTGCCAAACATGCTAACGTAAAAACCGCGTTGCTGATTGACAGGCTTGATAAGAAAGCCGTGGTCATCTTCCGTTACTTTCTCGAGTTCTGGTACTTCCAGACGATCCAGCGCCGCCATGATGACGTCCATTCGGTTGCCCGATAAGGGCTGATCCGGCTCCGGAACATCAGTTATTGGATGAGTATTTTTGGAAAGATGTTTAACTTCAGAAGCAATTCCCGGAAGAACCGACGCTTTGCTGATAGTCGTGCGCGCGGTCGTGGTGGCAGCGGGTGGTGGCATATCAACCGACGGTTTCGTGCCTTGTGCTTGTGTAATGGGCGCGGATGCTGCGCCCGGCTGAGCGTCGGCGATTGGTGCAGGCGTTGCCGGGGATTTCTGTACCCTGTCGGCTGTTTGCTTTGAAGCATCAGGTGTTGATGCCGAAGATGATTTTCCGGTGAAGCGAACGGGCGTTTGTTCACCAAAGTATTGCACGAAAGTGAGCGAAATCAAAAGTACCAAAACTGCCTCCATTGCCCGGCGGCTCCAGGTATGGCGGCGGCGAGTAGCTTCCTGATCAAGCCTGGCAGACATCAAGTCCCAGCGCGACGGCACACCGACGGATTCCAGCCCGTGCAGTTTTTCAAATACGACCTCATCCAGCCAGGCATCGTTAGCTGGCGGTTGGTTGCCGGCATCGAGCTTTCGTTCGAATGCCTCCCAGGATGCGGGGTCATACTCGACCTGCAGTCGGTCCAGTTTGTCCTTGATGATCTGATCAAACTTGTCGCTACTCTTCTTCATGATCGTAATTGCTCAAAGTCAGTATTTCTTGTAATTTCAACCGCGCTTTCACCAAATTGGAGCGCGATGTGCTCTCGGTTATATCCAATGCTTCCGCAATTTCCCTGTGCGAATAGCCTTCAATGACATACAAGTTGAAAACCGTCCGATAGGCCGGTGACAGTTGCTGTATGGCTTCCAGTATTTCCTTCTCGCTGCACTGGCTGATGGCGTCCGCGTCGTTTGAGCGGATATCATAAGCCTGTTCAATATCTTCCGTACGGCGGCGAATATTTTTTCGATAATAATCAATAGCCGTATTCACCATGATGCGCCGTATCCAGGAAGTAAGCGAAGTGCCAGGTTGGTATTTGCCGATATTATTGAATACTTTGATGAAACCCTCGTGCAAAATGTCAAGCGCATCCTCTTCGCGGTCGGAATACCGAAGACACACCCCCATCATTTTGCTGTAGTATTCTTCATACAGCACACGCTGCGCCCAACGCTCCTGGCGTACGCAGGCTTTAATCAGATTCCTCTCTTCATGTTGCAGGTTCAAGGCAATATCCATGTATCAGACCTTTTGTCAAAGGTAATCGAAATGCGTCATATATCCAACCTGCCAAAGCGTATGTATATCATTTTGTATAACGTACTACACTTTGGAATTGCTGCTTTGGATAGTGTAAAAAAGTGAAAAAGAGTTTGCGGAAACTTCATTTTACTCGTTTTCTTCGGTTTGCGGCTCCTCTTTCAATATGATTTGCCGGTAGTAGGCGATCATCAGTGTTGTCATTGGCAATGCAATAATAAGTCCGATTATGCCGAGCCAGTAGCCCCAGACCGACAATGCCAGCAGCATGATCGCAGGGTTTAGCCCGGTCATATTGCCCATGATCTTTGGCGTGAGGAAGGCATCCTGAATCAGTTGTACGACGCTGAAAACGACCAGCACCAGCACGAGAATCAGCCAGAGGCTTTGCCCGGTTTCCATAGAATGCAGCACTGCCAGGAAGCCCGCCGGAATAAAGCCGACATTCTGCAGGTAAGGCACATAATTGAGCAAACCAACGAACAGCCCCAGCAAAATGCCCATCGGCAAACCAATGAGCTTGAAGCCAACGGCAAAGAGAATGGCGACTATAAATACAATCTTGCTCTGTGCCTTGAAGTAGGCATTCATACCGGATTCCACATCACCGACGAGTGTGACGATCGTTTCGCGGTACTTCACCGGGATGTACTGCTGCCAGCTATTGATGAGCCGCTCGTAGTCCAGCAGGATAAAAACGAAGTACAGCAGAAAGGTCACTGCCACCAGCAGGGTGCCGAGCAGGCTGAACACATTGGATAAGATACCACTGAGAAAAACGAGCGCCTGGTTCACGGCATCGCTCACGCCACTTTGACTGGCCACGCTGGTGTAGTCGATTTCCTGAAGCTGTTGTTGTATTTTTTCAATCCAGGCGCGTATTTCTGCTTCCGGCAGGTTGAGCTCGCTGGCGTAGCGGGTTATCAACTGGATGAACTTGTTGAATTCTTTGACCGTAGCCGGAATGAGTATCAGTAAAAAAATACTGACGACGAGTAGCAGGAGCAGGAGGGTTATCATTACAGCCAGTGCGCGATTTTTCAACAAACGTTGTATCCAGTTTACCATCGGGTCGGTGAGGTATGCCGCCAGCAGCGCCAGAAAAAACGGCAGCAGCACCGGCTGAAGCGAATACAGCAGCCAGAAAATGAAACCAATGACCACAGCGCCAATCAAAAATGAAACGATCCGATCACGGGTATATACTTGGTTTTCCATGTTAGAGATTTGCTTTCAGGTTGTTATGCGCAATTGGCATGGCTTTTGCAAGATAAGTAATCAAGTGTTAAACAGGAATGAATTGTGAACCAAATACAGAGATTTAAAAAAAAATTATTTGTAAAAAATCAAATAAGTTTCTAACTTTAGGCATTGAAAATCATGTGCTTTCCAATAGTACATTTTTCTGATATAGAAACAAGCTTTACAAATAAAATATAGTGTTTCATAGTGTGAGGGGTAACCGCTTTGGTGGTTGCTCCTTTTTACTTTTTTAGGCGAAGCATTCAAAAATCGCGATTTGCCAGCTTATCCGCCAGTTCCAGCAGCATGGCTTTCGACTCCGCTGACCCACCCACTTTGCGAAGGCTATCCTGTGCGCGCTGCATGTAGGTTTGTTTTGCTTCTTCCAGCAGTCTGGGAATTTGCAGAGTGTGCAGCAGCCCAATCACGCGATCTATTTTATCCTGTTCGTTGGTGGGCGTGGACAACATAAGGCGCTGCAGTTCCTCCCGTTTAGTGGCGTCAGCAATTTCCAATGCCTTGATTATCAGGTAGGTTTTTTTGTTTTGAATGATGTCGCCTCCCGGTTTTTTACCCACTTTGTCGGGTTCGCCGAAGGCGTCGAGGTAGTCATCCTGCAATTGGAAAGCAATGCCCGCATTTCTGCCAAATTCCGCCAGCAGTGTCGCTTCTGCTGTATCTGCACCGCCGATCAGCGCACCCATTTCCAGCGCGCCGCCGATCAGCGCCGCCGTTTTATACTCGATCATGCGCAGGTATTCCGGGATGGTCACGTCGTTTCGGCGCTCGAAGTTCATATCCATTTGCTGACCCTCACACACCTCAATCGCTACTTTGTTGAAAGCCCGGATCAGCTTTGCATGCAGGGCTTCGTTTTCTGTTTTCAGAATGTATTCATAGGCATAAATCAGCATCACATCGCCGCTCAAAATACCGGTATTGACGTCATACTGGTGGTGCACGGTGGGTTTGCCGCGACGCAAGGGGGCTTCGTCCATGATGTCGTCGTGCATAAGTGTAAAATTGTGAAAAATTTCTATAGCATACGCCACTGGCAGGCTGTGGGTGACGGGGGCATCGAATATCTGAGTACCCAGAAGCGACAGCGCCGGGCGCAGTCGTTTGCCACCAATCTGCAGAATGTAGTGGATCGGCTCGTACAACTCCCGAGGCGACCGGGTGAATTGCTGCTGTTGCAAATATTCATCAAAAATAGCCTGAATTTCGGAAAGTCTTAACATATTTATTATATTTGTAGCCAATATTTTGCCAAAATAAACACAACACATCCCCCAATTACCGATCGTGCATATGTGATGCGCGCAATATAATTACAATAATTAATAATTTACGTGGAGAATTTCAAAAGCCTCTTCAACGTCCTGTTGGTGGAAGATAACCCGGCAGACGTTGAGCTGACGGTGGAAGCATTCAAGCAATGCAACGCCCCCGTTCAGATCAAAGTCGTTTCCAATGCCCTGGAGGCGCTGGATTTTTTGCGCGGCGATAAGGGTGTTCTGCCAGATTTAATCATGCTTGATCTCAACCTGCCCGGATGGGATGGCAAAAGCCTTCTGCGGGAAATCAAATCTGATAGCAGGCTGAGAAAAGTACCGGTTATTATTCTTTCGACTTCCAGTGCTGGCAAGGACGTCATGGAGAGCTACAGCCTTCATGCCAATTGCTACATCGTGAAGCCGATGGACATTGATTCTTTTTTTGAAAAAATAAAGACCATTGAAAAATTCTGGCTCCATACTGTATTGTTGCCTAGTACCGTTACCTGAGATAAGCAAACTGAAGATTGCACGCAAAAACAATTTACACAATGCAAGAATTTCTTCATATAGAGGATGATGACCAGTATGTGGAGCAAATAAAGGATATTCTGCATGCATACTATCCGGTAGCAACCAAAATCACCCGGGCTCATTCGCTGCAGCAGGGGCTGGATATTCTGCGCAATACCGAGGGCGAAAACGTCCGGCTGGTGTTGCTCGACCTGGGTTTGATGGACACATCCGGACCCCAATCCATCCGCGCCCTGTTTGAAGCCATACCCGACAAACCCGTCATTGTACTTACCCGCAATGAAAACGAAAAACTCCGAGTTCAAGCCCTTCGCGCCGGCGCTCAGGATTACCTGATAAAAGATAAGTTTACCAACGAACAACTCCGGCGTGCCGTTCAGCATGCACTGCTTCGCTTTGAGAGCCAGAGCGAACTGCGCACCAGAGTGTGGTCCATAGAGCAAACCAAAGACGCGCTTCAGAACCTGCTTTGCATCAATAAAATTGGCAGTTGGCAGATGGACATCGTCGGCGATGCCATGCAATGGGACACGCATACCTACCAAATGCTCGCGTACTCGCCCCATAGCCTGCCGGAACCAAAACTCCAGGACTACCTTGATATTGTATATGGGGAAGACCGGCAGGAGGTCGAAGCATTTTTCCGAAACGTGATGCGCCGGTCAAATGAAAGCGGACAGACGCTTATCCTGGAGCACCGGGCTATTATCAATGGCAAACATATCAAACACCTGTGCCTGCGCTGTAAATTGCAACCGGTTGATGACGGTATCAAACTAATCGGCTCCGTTCAGGATATCACCGAGCAAAGAACCCGCTATCCTTCGCCTTTATCCAGCAGTACGCCACCCGCTAAGCCATCGCCGCGCAATAAAGATACTATCATGCGACCTGTATCTGAAGTACTGGAGGCGCTCCGTGCTGTGCAAAAACTGACGAAGAGCGAAACATCCAATTTTCCGGAGTGGCAGGGAAAATTCGGGGGTTTGCTCGAAATTATTCTCGACCAACTCCATTACACGGCCGCCCATTCGCCGCCAACACCTTTCGATGACGACCTGATCCATCTGCACGACTGGCTATTTCTTTTAAACGATTTTCCAACGATCAGACCGTCTGACCGTAAAATGGATGACCCGGAAATCACATGGCAGAAAGAGGTTCCATCTGAAATAGAAGCCAATAGCGCAACACTTTTTATCCTGATAACCAAATTGTTACAACTTAAACAACAAAGAACTGCCAATCGAAAACTGCACATCGATTTCCATCTTCAAAGAGAGCAATACTGGTTGGTTTTCAAGCTTTCCGAATCCGTGAATATTGCTGCAACTGCTGATTTGCGCCATGTTTTCGGTAGCATTCAGCGCTATTTGAAAAAAGGAATATCCCAATCGCCTAAAGACGAAAAGGCAAATGTGCTCGCTGCGCTTGCCAGTGCCATCGGCGTGATGAAAGGAGTCGTCGCATTCACCAAAGACAATGCGCTCCAAATATCGGTGCCGGTGCGCTTGCCCCGCCTCACTATGGATGCGACCGCCACCGCCCAGCCCAAAGTGCTCATCGCCGTTCGGGATTCCATCGTTCAGTTCTCAATTCGGCAAAAAATGCAAACGCACTTCGAGGGCGTGGAAATTTACGCAACCCATAATTTGCGCGACGCGCTGGATGAAATTAAGCAGCAGCATTACCATGTGGCTATCATTGATACGCGATTGTCCATAGATAATAACACAGAATACAATGGCGTCGAAACGATTCGGAGAGTCAAGGCTATCAACGGTACGCCCATCGTTGCCATGCTGCACAAAACCGACCCCCAATATCGGATGCACATTGCAAAGGCAGGCGCTTATGCTTGCGTCGCCACGCCCCCGCACAGTGAAGAACTCCTGGAAATTCTGCCACCATTGCTCAAACCACAGAACTAAATACCGACTTCTTCCGTTAGCCTATTGGTTAATTTTTTTCTGATTGAAAATGTGTATTAGCGATGAAAAAATACGATCTGATCATCATCGGTGCAGGTCCGACAGGATTGAGTTGCGCTATTTCTGCGGAAAAAGCAGGATTGAATTATGTGGTGCTGGAAAAAGGCGTTCTGGCAAATTCTATCTATAATTTTCCGATCAATATGACTTTCTTTTCCACCTCCCGGTTGCTGGAAATCGGCGACACGCCTTTTGTTTCGCACGGCGACAAACCTACCCGCCGCGAAGCGCTGGAGTACTATCGCCGCATTGCCGATAAGTGGAAACTGAAGATCAATCTCTACGAAGAGGTCTTGCAAATGAAGCCTGCTGCCAATGAAGATGGTTATTATTTGAAGACATCCAAAGAGGAATATATCACCGATTCGGTCGTCGTTTCTATTGGTTTTTATGATACGCCCCGGCTGCTTAATGTTCCGGGGGAAGATTTGCCGAAAGTGAAGCATTACTACGATGATGCGCACGTTTACGTCGGGCAGAAAGTGCTGGTCGTTGGCGCGGCCAATTCCGCCTGCGACGTAGCGCTGGAAACCTTCTACAAAGGTGCGGAAGTGACGATGGCGATTCGCGAAAGCGAGATTTATCCGAGGGTGAAATATTGGATTCGTCCGAATATCGAGAACCGCATCAAAGAAGGTAGTATTCAAGCTTATTTTAATACAAATGTCCGGGAAATTCGCCCACGCGAGGTCGTACTCGAAGGCCCGAATGGCGCATTTACTATTGCGAATGATTTTGTGCTGGCGATGACGGGCTACCTGCCCAATTATGCCTTTCTGGAGCGCCTGGGGCTGGAAATCCCGGCGGAACAACCGCGCATCCCGTTGCATAATCCGGAAACACTGGAAACGACCCTACCCAATGTTTATCTCGCCGGCGTTGTTTGTGCAGGCATGAACACCAGCAAGCTATTCATTGAAAATACGCGCGATCACGGTGATGTAATCGTGGAAAACATCCTGAAAAAGCAGCACAAGCCGGAGATAGCTTAGGACTTCTGCACGACGCGCGGGCGCTTGAAGATCGGCACCGTCGAGCAAGGCTCGCCATACATGATACTTTGGGCGTAAGGTTGGAGCTTGCGCGTCAACTCCATGTAAGCGGCCGCCGGCACAGGCTTATCGCTGCAACCTTTGATGACGATGCGCTGCTGCTCGTATTGCGTCGCGTCAAGATCGGCGAGGGCTTTCGCGAAAGCGGCTTTGTAGTATGCTTCGGCGTCGCCCTGGAAAATGTCCGCGGCGTGCGGCGTGGCGTAAGCGGTCACGAGCATGTACGCCCACACCGGGATAATGGCATCGGTTGAACAATAAACCAACAGGATTTTGCCGTCGTATTGCGACCAGTCATGCTCCTTAAGCGCCGCCCGAAAGTCTTTTTCCTTCAGGATCAACTCCATGTACAGATAATCCTTTAGGTCGAATTTTACGATTTCACCTTTCGGGAAAAACTCTTCCAGATTTAAGGTAATCAATCCGCTGTTTGCCACTCTGTTTATTAATTCTTCCGCCATTTTTTTACAATTTGAAAGTT
>CAZFBU010000077.1:15565-20788 GCA_964517175.1 uncultured Saprospiraceae bacterium | reverse complement strand
ATATCTCAATCCGCCGTAAGGCAGAAAAATATCTGAATATCCCAATATCTCACTTGTTGTAAAGTGCTTTCCCGGCTTCGTAATACTTATCGCCCGCCACCCAGAAGGGCTTCTCCCGGCGATCCGCTACCTGCCGCGCCGAGTGGGCATACGCCTGGCAGAACTTGTGCAGATAGTCATAGTCAATCGTATCGGGATTGTCGGCAACCTGGTGATAATACTTGAGCAGTTCCGCATCAAACGCAATGAATCCCGGCGTAAAAGTCAGGCAAGGCACGCCTTTGCGCGCAAACGCCACGTTGTCCGAGCGATCAAACAAGCCCTGCTCCGGTGCCGGATTCGGGTCCACTTTCAAGCCAAAAGGCGACAGTCCCGCGTCCAGCAGTTCGTCCGTGCCCGTACGTCCGTGCCCCACGATGCCGACTACCTTGGTGTTGTTATAACCACCGGTATCCACATTAAAATTAAAAATGATCTTTTCCAACGGAATCAGCGGGTAATCCGCATAGTAACGGCTACCCAATAAGCCCACCTCTTCGCCAGTCACTGCCAGCAGGATAATCGAACGCTTGGGCGGTGCCTGCGATAAGGCTTCCGCCGCCGCCAATACCGCTACCGTTCCCATGCCGTTGTCGCGCGCGCCATTGAAGATGCTGTCCTGCTCCGTGTATGCACCGCCGCCCTGCTTGCCCACGCCCACGTGGTCGTAGTGCGCCGTGAGTAGCACGTATTCATTTTTCAGCTCCGGGTCGGTACCTTCCACAATGCCGATGACGTTTTGCGTGGGTACGACTTCGCGCCTGGCGGCATCGGTTTTCAGGTTGATTTTCATGGCTTTTCCTGCCTGCAATGCCACGATTGGGTTGGGCGACGGCTCTTTGAAAAAGCCATACACCAGCCTGGCATCCTCCTCCATTGGATCACCTTCCAGCACTTCCAGACGCTCGCGGGCGTAGCTGCGCCGGAAGAAATTCCAGGGAAACTGGTCAATGCGGTACAGTTCGATCAAAGCTGCTGCGCCCCGCTCGGCGGCAATTTTGCGCTTGGCCGCTCCGGCAGCAATCGCTTCGCGCCGGTCCTCATCATCGGAAGTTCCCGGCAATACGAAGACCACTTTGCCTTTCACATCCAAACCTTTGTAATCATCGCGATCGGCTTCCGCATCCACCCAGCCATGCCCGGCAAAAACTGCCTCCGTATTCAGGTCGGCAGCATCCCCGCTGAGGATCAGAAAATCTTCGCCAAAAGCGTATGCTTTACCATCCAGCGTCAAACTGGCACTTTGTGGCGGTGCTGCTTTTTCCAGGAAGAAAGTCTGGTAATAACCATCGAGTCCGGGGGCTTTCTTTAGTCCGAAAGCTTCGAAGTAAGATGCAATGTAGCGCGCGGCAATGTTGTTGCCCATTTCGCCGGTGCGCCGCCCCTGCAGTTCATCCGACGCCAAGAAACGCAGATGCGCTTCCAAACCGGCTTTGGTCAGTTGCATTTCCGGAAGTTTGTTCTGGGCTTGGTTCACGTTCAAAATCAGCAACAACCAGGCTGCCGATAAAATGAATATTTTCTTCATGTTCTGTTTTTTTTGTAAAAAACCGGCGGCGTTTGCTGACGCCCATCCGGTTTTACTTCATGCTTTTATAATTCTTATTCAGCATTCTTTATTTGTTGTACAGTTTTTTCCCCAGTTCCTCATATTGATCGCCTGCTTTCCAGTACGGGCGCTCGTCCATATTCGCGAAAAGCCGCGCTGTGTGTGCAAACACCTTGCAATAATTGAGCAAGTAGTTGTAGCTGATCGTATCAGGATTATCGGTTACCTGGTGATAGTACCGCGTTATTTCTTCATCAAATGCGGTCATTGCCGGCGTCA
Source organism: uncultured Saprospiraceae bacterium (assembly GCA_964517175.1). Lineage (GTDB taxonomy): Bacteria > Bacteroidota > Bacteroidia > Chitinophagales > Saprospiraceae > JADJNW01. Next base: position 18,921 of record CAZFBU010000077.1, on the reverse strand, counting down.
TAAAAACCGCAGGCACGCCCTTTTCCACAAAGGAATAGTGATCCGAACGGCGAAACAAATTTTGCTCCGGCATGGGATCATCGAGAATTCCCAACCCGAAGGCCGCAGCGCCCCGCTCCAGTTGCTCGCGCACCGGTACGTGCTCGATACCGACCACCATCACGTTGGTCGTATCGTTGTAACCGGCAGTATCGGTATTGAAATTAAAAACCGTTTTTTTCAATGGAATCAGTGGATTTTCCGCATAGTAGCGGCTACCCAGTAGTCCGATTTCTTCGCCGGTCACCGCCAGAAAAATAACCGAGCGCCGCGGCGGGTTTTGCGCCAGCGCTCTGGCCGCTGCCAGCAGGGAAGTCGTGCCAAAGGCATTGTCGCGCGCACCGTTGAAAATGCTGTCCTGCTCAGAATAAGCGCCGCCCCCTTGGCTGCCAACGCCCACGTGATCGTAGTGCGCCGACAGAATAATGTACTCATCTTTGAGTTGCGGATCCGTGCCTTCCAGCACCCCGATCACATTTTGGGAGGGAAGGTCCTCCGTGAGAGTTTTGCTGACCTGCAGCTTCACCTTGAGGGTTTTGCCGCCATCAATCATCGTTTTGAGCGGATTAGGCGATGGCTCTTTGAAAAAACCATAGACAATATCCGGGCGGTTGCCGGTATCAGCACCTTTCAGGCGAATGCTCTCTCCGCCGGCAAAGCGCAGGAAAAAATTCCACGGAAACGGCAGACGAAATAGTTCGATGACGGCCACTGCGCCCCGTTCGGCGGCCCATTGTGCTTTCTTTTGCGTAGCCGCGAATACCGCCTGCGGGCTTTGGTCGCTCGGCGTGCCCGGCAATACAAACACGACTTTGTCCTTCACGTCCAGGTCTTTGTAATCGTCATTTTCTCCATCTACCCAGCCGTAATTCGCAAATACAGCTTTCGTTTTGACGTCGATGGCTTCGCCGTTGAGAATGACCAGGTCTTCGCCCAGTTTGAATTCGTCTTTGCCGATGGTAATGCTTCCGCTTTGCGGCGGTTTGACCGACTCGAACAGCACCGGCTGAAAATACCCTTGCGCGCCCGGCGCCTGCTTCAATCCGAATGCTTCAAATTGTGCCGCAATGTAGGCGGCGGCCATATTGTTGCCCGTTGAGCCGGTACGACGCCCCTGCAGTGCATCCGAAGCCAGGAAACGCAGGTGCGCCTCGACTTCCGTTTTTTGCATATTCATCTCCGGCAAATTCTGTTGTGCCTGGACCATGCCCATACCTACGAACAGCACGAATGCCCAGAGCGACATTAATTTTTTCATCATCTGTATTAAAATTTTATTCAGTTGAGCAATAAATTGTCAAATATAGCAAGAAAAGCCATCTGCTGGTGAGCGCTTCCGGCGAATTATAGACAAAAGCCGCTATCATTTCTACGAAAATATCTATATCTTTGCACCTTCTTTTTGAACTGCATCCACTGCTAAAGGGTTATTAGAACGAAAAATACGACTTGATTTTTTTGATCAGCAATTCATTTTTTAATCAGAAAGCTATAAATCAGTTTTAATAATATGTTGACAGTTAATGATTTATCTTTTCAATTTGGAAAGAGAAAACTATTCGATGAAGTTAATTTGAAATTTACCCCGGGCAACTGCTACGGCGTGATCGGCGCCAATGGTGCCGGTAAATCGACCTTCCTGAAAATTCTGGCGGGCGACCTCGACGCAACGCGCGGCCGCATCGAAATGGGACCGGACGAGCGCATGGCCGTTTTGCGCCAAAACCACTTTGAATTTGACGAAGAAACCGTACTGGATACGGTGATGATGGGGCATCGAAAGCTCTACGACATCAACGTGGAAAAAAATGCCATTTACATGAACCCCGACGCCACCGACGAAGATGGCATGCGTGCCGCTGAACTCGAAGCACTCTACGGCGAAATGGGCGGCTGGACGGCCGAAAGCGACGCCGCAGAACTCCTGAGCAACCTCGGCATCAAGGAAGAATGGCATTACAGCCTGATGAAAGACCTCAGCGGCCAGGATAAAGTGAAGGTGCTGTTGGCACAGGCGCTGTTTGGCAATCCGGACATCCTGCTGCTGGATGAGCCTACCAACGACCTCGACGCCGAAACCGCCGCCTGGTTGGCCGATTTTCTGGCGGATTTCAAAAATACGGTGATCGTCGTTTCGCACGACCGCTACTTCCTCGACATGGTTTGTACGCACATCGTTGACATTGATTTCCAGCGCATTCGCTTATTCACAGGGAACTACACTTTCTGGTACGAATCCAGCCAATTAATGGCGCGCCAGATTGCCGATAAGAACAAAAAAGTGGAGCAGAAACGCAAGGAGATGATGGAATTCATCCAACGTTTTAGCGCCAATGCTTCCAAATCGCGCCAGGCAACCTCCCGCAAAAAAGCTTTGGAAAAGCTCAATTTGGAGGAAATTCGCCCTTCGAGCCGAAAGTATCCGTTTATTCACTTCAAGCCAGAGCGCGAGCCGGGCGACCAAATACTGGAAGTGCACGGCCTGAGCAAGAAAGATCAGAACGGGGAACGGCTTTTCGCGAATGTGAGTTTTACGATGAACAAGGGCGATAAAATTGCCCTGCTGAGCCGGGATAGCGGCGCTATAACGGCCCTCTATCAGGTGCTTGCCGGAAAAGAAAAACCAGATAGTGGGGAGTTCAATTTCGGACAGACCATTTCTGTGGAATACCTGCCCAACGATAATGAAGCTTATTTTACCGCCGGGAAAGATCAGGATTTGATCAATTGGCTGCGCGAATATTCCAAGGATAAAGACGAGCAGTTCATCCGTGGCTTTTTGGGTAGGATGCTCTTTTCGGGCGAGGAAGTGCTGAAAAAATCCAGCGTCTTATCCGGAGGGGAAAAAGTGCGCTGCATGATGGCAAAAATGATGCTTCGCAGCCCCAATTTTCTGCTGATGGACGAGCCGACCAACCACCTCGATCTCGAAAGCATCACGGCACTGAACAACGGTCTGCGCGACTTTACCGGGAGTATAATCTTCACCACGCACGATCACCAGTTGATTTCCACGGCTGCCAATCGCATCATCGAAATTTCACCAAATGGGATGATCGATCAGTTAATCGACTTCGACGAGTATCTGCGTTCGGATAAAATCAGAAAACAACGCGAAGAGCTCTACGCCGGTGCACTGGTGTAATCCTGATAAATATGCCGTACTTTGAAAGTGCGGCATATTTTTTTTGTGAATTTCCACATTCTTTGTTTCTTAGGCTTTGCAAAACTATATTTTGTGCAACTTGCAAAGCGACTTCAATTCCAGGAAACAAAGTTGAAAATGAAAAACCACCTATTATTCACCCTTTTTGCCT
>CAZFBU010000077.1:0-15465 GCA_964517175.1 uncultured Saprospiraceae bacterium | reverse complement strand
TTCCAGGAAACAAAGTTGAAAATGAAAAACCACCTATTATTCACCCTTTTTGCCTGTTTGTTCTCCCTGAATCTTATCGGACAAACGGATACCACTGCTACCACCCCGGATGCGACCCTGCTCGTTGAACAACCCACTGAAATGGTGACCATGTCAGCCTATCAACTTGACGCGCGGGACGGTCAACTGATCTTTACCAGCGAAGGGCTTAACGGTAAAGCTGCGATCAGCATCAACGGCGAAGATCAGGAACTGACCTTTGCCAACGGGCAAGCCAGCGTAGCCATTGATGCGGACGTAAAAGGCAGGTTGCTCCTGCTCTCCACTGTCGATAACAAGCACCAGCTCTACCATATTGCCCGGCACAACGACGGCACGTATCGCATTCGGCACATTCCGCTCTGGCTGTCGATTATTCCGCCGCTGGTAGCGATTTTCCTCGCACTGATCTTCAAGGAAGTGGTCATTTCACTTTTCGTGGGCGTTTGGGCGGGTGCGTTCATTGCGGGCGGCATGCGCATCGGCTCGCTGTATTACTTTCTGCTGAGCTTTCTGGAAGTTGTTCAAAAATACGTCATCAACGCCCTGGCGGATAGCGGACACCTTTCCATCATCGTTTTTTCGCTGCTGATTGGCGGCATGGTCGCTATTATCTCCCGAAATGGCGGCATGGCGGGTATTGTAAAAGAATTGTCCCGCTTTGCAAAGTCAACCCGCAGTTCGCAATTCATCACCTGGCTGCTTGGTATAGCCATCTTTTTTGATGATTATGCCAATACGCTCATCGTCGGCAATACCATGCGCTCGGTGACCGATCGCTTTCGCATTTCCAGAGAAAAGCTGGCGTACATCGTGGATAGTACGGCGGCGCCGGTCTCGGCCGTGGCATTCATTACCACCTGGATTGGCGCGGAACTGGGCTACATCGATGATGGCATCAAAATGCTGGAGGGTTTTGACGCCGGCATGACCCCCTATGCCATCTTTATCAGTTCGCTGAAATACTCTTTTTATCCAATACTGACCCTCCTTTTTATTCTAATGCTCATTTATACCCGCCGGGACTTTGGCTCGATGTACACCGCCGAAAAACGCGCCCGCGAAACCGGCGAAGTATTGCGAAAAGAAGCTTCCGCGGCTGCCGGAGGCGAAGTCGAAGACCTGAACCCCGTGCCCGGCGCGCCTCTCCAATGGTACAATGCTTTTTTTCCGGTGTTGCTCGTCATTCTGATGACTATTTTCGGACTGATCGATACCGGCATGGCGAATTCCTATACCGAATTGCTCAATAGCAGTTTTGCCGTTGCTTCCCAGAGCTGGGGCGACGTGTGGGCCGCACTTCCATTACTGCTGGAAGGCGATAACCCTTCTTTTTTTATGAAAATAGGCAAGCTCATTGGCAATGCAGATTCTTACATTGCGCTGTTGTGGGCGTCCATGTCGGGCGTAGCGCTGGCGATCATACTGACGCTGTACGGTCGCATTATGAACCTGGCGGAAACCATTGGCACCATGACCACCGGTTTTAAAGCGATGCTTCCTGCCCTGCTCATTTTAACGCTTGCCTGGTCGCTGGCAATTACCACCGAGGAATTGCACACTGCGACGTTCCTGACGTCCAGTCTGGCCGGGAGCCTGCATCCTTACCTCATGCCAGTGATTACCTTTATTCTGGCAGCATTGATTTCTTTCTCCACCGGTTCGAGCTGGAGCACGATGGCCATCCTTTACCCGATCGCCATTCCGACTACCTGGGCCATTTGTCAGGCGCAAGGCTTCACGGGCGATGTCGGCATGGAAATTTTGTTCAACGTCATTTCCATCGTACTGGCGGCTTCGGTATTGGGCGACCACTGCTCACCCATTTCTGATACGACGATCCTGAGTTCGCTGGCGTCCGATTGCAACCACATCGACCACGTACGCACGCAGTTGCCCTACGCGCTGACGGTAGGCGCCGTAAGCCTTGCTGCCGCTTTTCTGTCCACTTATTTTGGCGGCGGCTGGTTGGTCTGTTTTGTGCTGTTTTTAATCAGCCTGGCAATATTGTTTGGTGTCGTGATGCGCTTTGGCAAAAAAGTAGAATGATGGGAAGTTGAGCAAAGCGAAAATCCCGTACCGCAGGTCGGGATGGGAAGTGAGAAATGGAATGGCAAAACCTCGACGAGACCGGGGAAAGCGTGAAGCAGTTGCGCTTCTGGCTGAAAATCCTTTAACCTTGCTTTCGCAAAGCCAGGGTTAACAGCAGTAACGCAATCATTATAATAATTGGAAAAACAAAAAGTTTCCAATTGGAGTAGCCCGCATTTTCTGACAATTGTCGTAAAAAAATACCAAGAGGAATGACGAGTGGCAGGCTCAGCGAAGCAATAATTGCCGATGGCCAGGCGCGGTCGCCAGCGGTAGCGCCGGGTGCCAGTCCAATCGCATCCAGTAAGCCAGCAATAATGCCCCCCGGCAATCCCATCAAAATAAACGCGCTCCCGACAGCAATACCCAGCGCGATAAAGCCCCATCGAAGCAGCGTGCGTCCTTGTTCGTAGCGGCTTTTCTTTTGCATTGGTACTTCCGTTACAGAATTGTGTGGCTCGGTACGCATTTGATAAAAACCGATCGCTGGAAAGATCAAATAGCAAATTAAAAGGATGATGATAAATCGCATACTCGTATGTTTTATACCAATTCGGAAGTGAGAAGTTGAGCGCAACGAAATCCCGTACTGTAGGTCGGGATCGGAAATCGCGCCGAAGGTCCGAGGGACTCCTACGGAGCGTCCCTTCGGGAGAAATCATAAGTAAGTAACCGGACAAAATTAATTTGTCAATGAATAGACAGGATTCACGAGATTTTCAGGATTTTAGATACTGTAAACCTTCGATTTACAGTATCTTGTCAATCTTGTTAATCCCTGCCTGCCGACAGGCAGGCTGTCAAATAGAAAAATCCCGAAGGGATGGCAATGCCATAAATTTGTCCACCTACTTAAGTACTCGGACAGAATTATTTTAAGTATAATTTTTCATAAAATACAGATTATCAAAATTTTACAAGTTTACCCAATTAACAAATAACATTGCCCACCTACTTATTTGTAAATCAAAATTTAAAACACTCTTTAACACGACATTATCAGTTGAAATCGGTATTAATCTAAAATCCCCGAATCCACATAATATACATGGTGGCAAAGGGGAGAATAAAAATTAAGGAGTCGAACCGATCAAGCAAGCCACCGTGCCCGGGCAGCAAACTGCCGGAATCCTTGATCTGCGTGCTTCGCTTGAGCATCGATTCGACCAGATCGCCCAGCGAGCCGAATATGATAACAATGAATGCCAGCACTGCCCAGTCCACCGGGCGCAAGTCGGGCATCAGAATGATGACACCAAAGCAGGTAATCAGCGTCCAGGTGGCGCCGGAGAGCGTACCTTCCCAGGTCTTCTTCGGTGAGATGCGCGGGAGCAATGGCGTTTTGCCAATTTTAGAACCAGCCAGGTAAGCGGCCGTATCGTTGATCCAGTTGAGCAGAATCAATCCAAAAACGACGTTTGGGTAATAGCCCGCGTCCAGTGCAATCCATTCCAGCATGGTAAAGGGAATGCCGATATAAACGATCCCGAGAATGACAGTTGCAACATTTAAAAATGGTTTTTCCGACCTGGTCGTCATTTCGTACAGAAAAAACAGAAAAATGACCGGAAACGCCAGTAGCAAAATGGAAATCAGGGAATCGGTTTCGGCGTCGATATCCGTCAATTGAAAAATTGCCACGATGGTGTAGGGTGCCATACCAAGTATCATGCTCACCAGGCGACGCTTTTGTCCGCTGGGCAAGAGCGAAACATTAAAAAACTCCCACAAGCAACTGGCGGCAATCACCCCGAAAAGCAATACGAAGGTGTATTTACTGATGTAAATCCCCCCAATCATTACCAGCACAAAAATAATTGATGTATAAATCCGGCTTTTCATAATTTTATTTGGACAACATGTGAGTAGGTGGACAAATTTATTTTTTTATTTGACAGCCTGCCTGCCGGCAGGCAGGGATTAACAAGATCGACAGGATGCCGTAAATCAAAGATTTACGGCATCCTGAATCCTGAAAATCCCGTACATCCTGTCTATTCATTGACATCTTTATTTTGTCCAAGCACTTATTTTTTTCGTTTAAATTCTCCTTTTCGATTATGCCGGTTCCTTTTCCTTTGCGTATTGCCAAAGTACATAGCCCAATCCAATAGTGATAACCAGTGAAATAAGCCCCGAAGCCCAATTTGCCGAAGCCGGTGGTTCCATTTCCAACTGCGCCATTTCATCGCCCATGAAGTACACGCCGATCACTTGCATGCCGTTCATCACAAAGTGCGCGGCAATCGGCAGCCACAAATTCCGCGACCAGTAAAACACGTATCCCAGCACTGCGCCCAGCAACATGCGCGGGAAGAAGCCGGCAAATTGCAGATGGATCGCACTGAACAAAATGGCGGTGATCCAGATGGCGGATACCGGCTGAAGCCACCGTTGCAATTGCTGCTGCACAACGCCCCGGAAGAGCAACTCCTCGCCAATGGCCGGAAGCACCGCGATGATCAGCAGGTTGAAGAGTAACTCCCCCGGATCTGCCATCACGAGCAGACCACGAATCATCCTCCCCGTCGAATCCTCCATTTGCAGCATCCAGTCGGGCAGGGGAAGCTGCATATTGAGCCAGTACGCCAACTGCGCCATCGGAAAAGAAAAAACCACAAAAAGCACCCCCAGCAGCAGCCACCTGCCCGTCGGGCGCTGATTGAGCTTCAGATAATGCCACCACTGATCTTTGTAGGCAATCAACACGACCACGAGCGAAGGGAGCGTAAATGCCGCGAAGTGGTTGAGCAGATTGACCATGCGAACGGCATCGCGCACGGAGCGCGGGCTATCTTCATTCAATCCCGCAATCGTCTGCTGAGCATCCATGCCGCTCATCGACAACCATCCGTAGGCCAGGCTGCTACCCAGCAGCGCACCGATCAGCGCCGCCAATACCAACAACACCAAAACCATGAAAGGTGGCATCATCGAACGATCCGAAGGAGGTGTCGTCTCATTAAAGGAATCCATGTAACCGTTTTTTGTAAAATTAGTCTAAAATTTCGATTTTGCAATTGATAACCAATGCGCATGTTAAGTGTTTTTTATAACATTTGCAGATTGCGACATTACAACATCAAAAAAATGACTCGATTAAGCGTAAATATTAACAAGGTAGCGCTGCTGCGCAATTCGCGCGGCGGCAATTTACCCGACCTTTTGCAGGTTGCCAAAGATTGCGAAGCCTTCGGTGGGCAAGGCATCACCGTGCACCCGCGCCCGGACGAACGCCATATCCGCTACGCCGACGTACCGGCCTTGAAGAAAATTGTAACGACCGAATTCAACATTGAGGGCAATCCTACGCCTGATTTTATGCAACTCGTTCTGGATGCCCGTCCTCATCAGTGCACGCTCGTGCCTGATTCGCCCGACCAACTGACCTCCGATCAGGGGTGGGACACCATCAAGCACAAGGATTTCCTGACGGACATTACGGCTCAATTGCACGAAGCAGGCATTAGAGTGTCTGTTTTTGTCGATCCGGAAGCGCGCTTTGTGGAAGGTGCCGGTAAAGTCGGTGCCGATCGCATCGAATTTTATACCGGGCACTACGCGCATGTCTTCGAAGTCGATCCCGCAAAAGCCGTCGCACCGCACACCGCCGCCGCCAAAGTAGCCAATGAAGTAGGCATCGGCATCAATGCCGGGCACGATTTGAATCTGAAAAATCTCAGGTATTACCGGGAGCAGATTCCCGATTTGCTGGAAGTATCCATCGGGCACGCATTGATCTGCGATGCCCTGTACTATGGCTTGGAAAATACGGTTCAAATGTATTTGCGTCAATTAGCCCCGCAATTAACCAAATAATATTCTGATTAAACCGCGAATAAATCATGGTTTAAAATTGTATTCTGTACACTATCCAAAAAAGATAAGCCGCAGAAGTCTTTTCTGAATTTTTTATTTCCGTTGAGGCAGCGTTTTGTGTTATCAAAACGTTAACCTATTCGGAATTACTTGTTAATTTTTTTAACCCTTGCAATTTGATGAAAGCCTTACCAGTACTGAGATTTGCCTCGGTTTGAACCGCACTAAATTTTTCCATCGGAATAAAATTTAATGTCAGGTTAGGTAAAATTTGTCAAAAAGCATAATTTTGATTTTATTTTTACTCTATTCGCAAAACAAAATTGGATTAGTATGAAAAAACTCTCACTAGTTTTGACACTGGTTCTTTTTGCTATTGGAGCAACTTTAGCACAAAGAACAGTAACAGGTACCGTCACGGACGCCGAGGGAATTCCCCTGATTGGCGCGAGTATCCTGGTGAAGGGAACTTCCTCAGGTACAGTCACAGACATTGACGGTAGCTACTCTCTCAGCGTGCCGGAAGGCAGCAACACCCTTGTATTCAGCTACACCGGCTTTTCCACCAGGGAAGTTCAAATTGGCGCTTCCAACATCGTGGATATCACGATGGAAGAAGCGGCAGAACAGCTTTCAGAAGTCGTTGTTACAGCAATCGGTATTGAGAGGGAGAAGAAAGCCATAGGCTATGCCGTAACAGACTTAGCTGGCGACCAATTGCAACAACGCTCAGAACCGGACCCTCTACGTTCGGTGGCTGGTAAGGTGACTGGGGTTCAGATTTCCGGTTCCGGTGGTGCTCCCGGTCAATCTACGAAAATCAACATTCGTGGTTTTTCTTCATTGACGGGCAATACACAACCACTTTTCGTTGTCGATGGTATTCCGTTTGACAACTCTGTAAATGCTACTACCGGAGCTGCGGGTGGTTCTCAATACACCAACCGTGCTTTTGACATTGACCCGAACAACATTGAGTCCATGACGATCCTGAAAGGTGCGGCTGCGGCTGCCTTGTATGGTTCGCGTGCAACCAACGGCGTTGTGGTAATCACTACAAAGAGTGGCGGTAAAAAAGCCCGTAAAGGTTTGGAAGTTACCTACAATAGCTCTTACCAAGTTGAAGAACTTTCCGGAATTCCAGATTATCAGAATGTTTATGGACAAGGTTCAAACCAGGTGTATAATGGTGGTTTCATCGGTAACTGGGGTGCGCCATTCGCCGATCAGGTGGATCGCTTGAATGCAACCTACGGTACAAATTACTCAAAAGTAATTGTGCCAGGCTATCCTGAAGGTACCGTTCCGCACCCTTTGGTATCAGGTGGTTTTGCTGGTCCGCGATTCCCTTCAGTTTTTCCTGAATTATTGGATGAAAATGGAAACGCAATCCCGGTACCGTATCGTCCATACGACATTATTGATGGTTTCTTCGAGAACGGTCAGATGTCAGAGCACTCCCTGAATGTCAGTGCCGGTGGACCTGATGCAAGTGTCAATGCCATAGTTTCTACCATGAGAAACGATGGTATCGTTCCAAATTCCAGCTCCGGACGTACGTCTTTGAGCTTTGGCGGTAATGCCAAACTGGTCAACGGATTGAATGTATCCGGTAATGTTACGTATGTAAATACTACGCAGGCGAACCCCCCAAGTGGAGGCTCTGTATTTGGTGGTAACTTTGGTACTGCGCCAGGTTCTATCTTTACGCGTTTGTTCTTTTTGCCGCGTAACTTCGACCTCAACTCCTCCAACCCGGAAGGTATTCCTTATCCGATTGAAAACCCGGTTACGGGTTCCAATGTATTTTATCGTGCACTGGATAACCCACTCTGGTTGGCAAAATACAACCGTTACGAGAGTGATGTAAACCGTGTATATGGTAACTTAGCGTTTAGTTATGATGTTTTACCGTGGCTAAACCTTACGGCTCGGGGTGGTATGAACTCGTACGCCGATGCCCGTAAAAACATTGAACGCCCTGGTGGTGTATCCAATGCGATTGGTACGGTTTGGACTGATGATATCAATAATACAGAAGTTGACCTTAACTATCTGGCAACCGTAAGTACAACATTGGGTAACGACTTTGACATTCGCTTTATTGGTGGTTTCAACTGGAACCAACGCGAATATAGAAGTCGTTTCGTAGAAGGCAATCAGGTTATTTCTGTTGGTTTGTATAATACAGATGCAACGGCTATTCAAACCAGCCAGGAATTCAATCGTAAACAGCGCTTCTACGCTGCTTATGGCGACTTGCAGTTGGGGTACAAAAATTACTTGTATTTGGGCTTGACGGCTCGTAATGACTGGTCTTCCACGTTGCCCGAAGCCAACCGCAGCTACTTCTATCCTGGCGCCAACCTTTCTTTTGTACTCACTGATGCCTTTGATATTTCCAACAATATTTTGGGATATGCGAAGCTTCGTGGTGCATGGACACAGGTAGGTAACGAAGCGCCGCCTTATCGCACGGCGACGCCTTACAACTTGTCATTGCCGTTTACAACTGCTGCAGGATCTGTAGTGAATCGTGCTTCTTTGTTCAATCGCCTGGGGAATGCTGATTTACGCAACGAGTTGACTACCGAAATCGAATTTGGTGCTGATGTACGTTTACTGCGCAATCGAGTAGGGATCGACTTTACCTGGTTCAAGCGTAACTCTGAGGACCAAATCACCCAGACAGAATTACCAAGATCAAGTGGTTTTACCTCGGCAGTAATTAATGCCGGTGAAGTAGAAAACAAAGGAATTGAACTTGCATTGAATATTACGCCAATCAGGACCGGTAGCGGGTTTGAGTGGAATACGACGTTCAACTTTACGCGTATCAGAACTTTGATCGTAGATGCCGGTGAAGGTGGGGACATTTTCATTGGTGGCTACAATTCTGGTTTGGGTAGTATTCACCGTACGGGGCAGCCCTATGGTCAAATATTTGGATCGAAGAATGCACGCTCACCGGAAGGTGAACTATTGATTGATAGAAACTTAGGTACGACGATCCTGTTGCCTACTGCGGAAATCATTGGTGATCCGAACCCTGATTTCTTTCTAGGCTTTATCAACACCTTTAATTTCAAAGGCTTCAGTCTGCAGACTTTGCTTGACTGGAGACAGGGTGGCGACATGTACCTCACTACCGCAAGTGCACTTTTGCTCAGAGGTCAGATCAAGGTAACCGAAGATCGCGAAGCACTTCGCGTGATTCCGGGCGTGTACGGCAATACACAGACTTTCGAGCCAGTCACCGATGAAAATGGCAATCAAATCAAAAATACTACGGCCATTACTTCGTTCGACTATTACTTCTCGAATGGCTTCGGTTCTTATGGTGCAGACGAAACCAACGTTTACGATGTTACAACGATCCGCTTGCGCGAGGTGACTTTATCCTATACTTTCCCGAAGAATTTATTGGAAAAAACTCCTTTTGGTTCGGCTCGTATTTCGTTCTCTGGTCGTAACCTTTGGTGGAATGCGCCTAATATTCTGGAAGGTGTTAATCAAGACCCGGAAGTATTGGCTGAAACAGCTGCTTCTAACGTACAGGGATTTGAATATGGTTCTTTTCCAACTACGAGAAGATATGGTGTCAACTTATCGGTGTCATTCTAAAAATTGGACGGCTCGTTTGGTACAAGGATTATGGAGTTAATATTTTTCTACGTAGTAGAAGCATCAATCTCTTTTCCTTACTAATTCGAGTTTTTCAAAAAACTTAAAGATTATATCATTATGAAATTATATAAATTAATTGTTTGTTTTGCGCTTGCTTTTATAATAAGCAGTTGTGAAGACGCGTTAGATCTGGATATCAACGTGGATCCGAACAATCCGGCTCAGGCATCTCCTGAATTGTTGTTAGCTAATGCCCAAATCCAGCTGATGCAAGACCTTGCGGGTGGGGTAAACAATAACCTCATGGGTTTTGCCGGTATTCTTGCCAGCGGTGATGATTTTAACCTGGGCCAAGGTTCTTACAATGGTTTTTGGGGTGGTATGTATGCCGACCAGTTAAAAGACCTTGAAGGTATCATTCAGACCAATGAAGGTGAAACGGGAAGTCCGCAGTTCCTGGGTATTGCCAAGATACTGAAGGCATACGCCCTGGCTACGATGGTCGATCTGTTTGGAGACGTTCCTTATTCAGATGCACTCAAAGGTGATGCCACGGATAAGGTCACAAACCCTACGTTTGATGATGATGCAGCACTTTACGGGGAAGCATTCAAGCTCCTGGAAGAAGGTATTGCTAACGTAAATGATCCGCGCCGTCCGGTGGCAGTCGCTGGCGACCTGATCTACAGTGGTAATGCTACCAGATGGGCGAAGTTTGCCAATACGCTGAAATTGCGCATGTTGTTGAATACCAGACTCGTAGATAGTAGTGTGAAGGCTGAGATACAGTCCATTATCGATGGTGGTAATTACATCACATCGGATGCAGATGATTTCATTTTCACTTACAGCAGGACCATTACGCCAGACAATCGTCATCCATGGTATCAGTCTTCCTATACTCAGGGCACGAACAACTTTACTTATATACTGCATCAGTATATGGTGGAAATGCTGACTGATAAGGATCCAAGAATCTCTTACTACTTCAGACGAATTCAGAAAGATGTACTGGATCAGGAGGATCCATCTCAGCGTAATACAACGCCTTGTTCGCAAACACCGGCTTGTACTTATCGCTATTTTGTTTTAAATCCGAACATTCATGAGTTGTTATATGGTACAACTGATTTGAACCAGGCACAAATTGACTATTTGGCAGGTTTCTTTGGCCGTGACCGTGCAGATCCAGCAGGTGTGCCGCTGGATGGTGACTTTAGAACTATTCCTGGTGTATATCCTGCAGGTGGTTTCTTTGATATTACTGCACCGAACATTCCAAGAGCCAACCAGGCTGCGGGTGGTGGTATCTTCCCGGCAATGACACACGTGAATGCATTGTACTATCATATCGAGTCTATTTTGACCCTGGATGTAACTGGCGATGCACGCGCTTTGTTTGAGAAGGCAATCCGCGATCACATCAAGAAAGTTGTTGACTTTGGGGTTAGAGTAGATGCCAATTCTACACGTCCACCATACACACGCCCAGATGGTGTTGAGGTAGATACGGATGAATATGTAGCATTGTGGCTGGGGCGCTACGATAATGCAGCTAGCCCTCAGGCAAAGCTAAACGTAGTAATGAAGCAGCTGTGGTTCTCCAGTTGGGGTAATGGCTATGATATTTACAATGCACTGCGTCGTACCGGACTTCCGAATACGATTCAGGAGCCAATTCTTGCACCGCGTAATTTCCCATTGCGTTTGCCATATCCACAGCAGGAATTGACACTGAATCCAAATGCGGCATCTTATCAGGATGTTATTTATGACCGCGATCCGATTTTCTGGGATGTGCAATAATTGAAGATGATCTGACAGGCTTTATTCAGCTTTGAATGGAGCCTGCCAGAAGCTGAAAAATCATTGTTTTATTCGAAGAGCTAGACATTCATTCTGGATGGAAGTTCTAAAAAATAAAGGTTTTTATGAATAAGTTTAAATTCACTATATTCTTCTTAGTCGTAGCTTTGCTTATCCCTTTCACAGGGTGCGAAGATGAAGACCTGAACCCGGTATTAGTACCGGAAACCGCCGTACACGGTTTTGCTAAAATATCAGATGGTTCATCTACCAGTTTCTTTTTTGGCAAGAACGATAGCTCCGTCGGTGTTGATTTACAATGGATATCTATTGATCAGTTGAATACTGTAACAAAAATGGATATATTTATCGAGTGGCGAGAATCATACATCGACGAAGAGGGCAACCCACGTACTGCCAATCACGGTACTAAATTGGTAAGCTCCATCGAAGGTTCTAATGTGCCCGCCAATCGCACTTTTACATCTCTTACGATTACAGCCGCACAATTGGCAGAATTGTTTAAAGATGCAACTTTCGATTATGGCGATGGCAGTGGTAGCATATCTGTATTTAGCGATGCTTTTAAGACAGATCGCACGCCAAACTCTCTTTTTATTGCTGACGATAGCTTTACCCTGACATGGGCATTCACTACTGATGATGGACGCTATTTTGATTCATGGTCTGATTCTGTATGTTCTGAATTTCCAGGAGCAAACTGTGATGTTAAATGGAATGTAGTGTGTGATTCTGATTTAGCAGGAACCTATACGGCAGTTGTAACTAATGCAACGTCCACAGATCCTTGCTGTCCTGATGCAACCAATATTACTACTGAAGTAACGCTAACCGAAACTGGAGACGGACTGTATGAAATTTCCGACTATAGCTTCGGACTTTACTTTGAGTGGTATGATGTGTATGGCGTAGCGGAGAATGACCCTGCTCTGAAGGCATCAGTATCCGATGTTTGTAACACATTTATTTTAGATAACGTGGCGGATTATTTTGATGCCTCTATCAAGGTAAGAGCTCAAGGTACGATTGATCCGCAAACGAACACGATAAGTTTGCAATGGGAAAATGATTGGGGAGACAAAGCTACTGTAGTATTGACCAAGAAATAAAGAAAGTTGAGTACAACTTTTTCTCAAGAGAGTCTCCCCTTACAAACTTTGTGGAGACTCTCTTTTTTGAGGCCTACACGAATTTTAGAAATCATAGGTATTTAGTTGACTTGTTTTACAATGGATTTGCAGGAGTTGTAAATTGTTAGTATCTTTTTTCCAAAGACCACAAGATTGTTTAACATGAAAAATTATAGCATTTTAATTCTTTTTCTCCTCGCATTCGGTAATGAACTAGCAGGACAGCAGGCGCTGGGGCGTATTAAACTCTGGCAATCAGACGTATCAGAGATTCGTCTGAAAAAGGTACAAAAGAAAAATACGCCAACATTATTTATCTTTCTAAGCTCAACCTGTCCGATTTGTCAAAAATATACTGGTTTGCTGGGCGACCTGCCTGATCGTTATCCGGGTGTACAAGTAATTGGCATCTTTACCAAATGGGAAAAATGGAGTGAAATTCGCAATTTTGCCGAGGAATACGATTTGCAGTTTCCATTGCTGCTGGACAAAAACCATCGCCTGTTGAAAGCGCTCGGAGCAACCGTGACACCCGAAGCTTTTCTGCTAAATGAAAATGGAAAAGTGATGTATCAAGGAGCAATCGATAATTGGTTTTATGACCTGGGAAAACCCCGGGCGCAGATTACGGAAAATTATTTAACTGACGCCCTTGATTCTTTTTTGAAAGGTACCGAAATTAGTACAAAAATAACAAAACCAATAGGATGCGTAATTGGCAATTAAATGGATGGTGTAGTCGTATCAGGAAATGGATCTATCTTGTAGAATATTTTTCCTGCTTGCAATGTAAATCATATTTTTTTCGATTTGGTATTTTGTTAATACTTTTCCCTTTTGGGGTATCTGCCCAGCAGGCTCCAGCATATTATGAAGATATTCAGCCCATTATTGTAAAAAACTGCTTGCCTTGCCATCGGGATGGAGAGGCGGCGCCTTTTTCTTTGGAGACTTACGAGGATGTTGCAAGACGGGCCAAATTCATTCAAATGGTAACGGAATCTAGATACATGCCTCCCTGGCATGCCGATCCGGAATTCAGTACTTTTCGAAATCAACGTGTGTTGACCGATGCGGAGATCAAATTAATTGCCGATTGGGTAGCCGGAGGAAAAAAAAGAGGTAAGGCGCCCAGTGGCGAAAAAAATATCGTGGAAAGTTTTTATCCCGAGTCGAATATGGAGTTAAAAATGAATCCTTTTACTATCCCCGGCGATGCAACGGAGCAGTTTCGCCTGTTTGTCATCCCAACGAATACAGAGGAAGACTTGTATGTAAAAGGAATAGATTTTCAGCCTGGCAACCTGCGCCTGGCGCACCACGCTCGGCTTATGCTGGATACAACACACCTATTTCGGGTGGATGACGGAGCGATGGTTAGCGATACGATCGTGCCCCGGAATAATGTTGGGGTGGCTTTGGCAAGCTATTTTTGGTATGGCTGGGTACCTGGCAATTTTGCTACCCTATATCCAGAGGGTATCGGCAAACGACTGCCCAAGTATAGTGATATTTTGCTCAATATGCATTACTCTCCGACGACCAGTACCGCTACTGACCAATCTACCGTCAGAATATATTTAACCAAAGAAAAACCAAAGCGCTTTGTAAAAACATTTGTACTGGATGAAAGCTGGATCACCAATCAGCCATTTGTAATTCCAGCTAATCAGGTTGTGAAATTTTATATGCGTTCTCCATTGATCCCTGCCGATTTATCCCTGATCAATGTGTTACCGCATATGCACCTATTGGGGAAAAGCTTCAAGGCTTATGCTATCACACCACAAGGGAAAATTATTAACATTATCAATATAAAAGAATGGGATTTCAACTGGCAGATGACCTATCAATTTGAGCACTTGGTTAAATTGCCAAAAGGTTCGGTCGTTTATGCAGAAGCCGTATTCGACAATACATCTGACAACCATCGAAACCCGCATTTTCCGCCAAAAGATGTAACATATGGCTGGGGCACGTTCAACGAAATGATGAATCTGATTTTTGAATATCTTGATTACGAGCCAGGCGACGAAACATTAGATTTATTTTCACCTTCATCTTCTTTGGAGGTATCAAATACTAATAAATAAATATGAAAAAGCTTATTGTTTTCTCATTAGTTCTGTTGGGATTCATTGGAACGGTTCAAGGGCAGGAAGGAATGGTGCAATCTACCAAAGATGCGATAAACTTTGGTACCTTTATCCCTTCCGCCAATCGGGCTGCAATCTACGGTATAGTAGGCCCTGGAGGATCAGTAGTTGGGGATATTTATCTGGATACCGCCTGGCATACCTCAACTGTTTATTTTTATAGCCAGATTGTACAAAAATATAATCCGAATGCACTGGACTCTGTGTCCGGCTATCAGGCACGTGTAGATCTTTTCAACAATTCAGTTGAGTTTAAAGTGGACGGAGGTGTCAAAGCTGTTGATGGTACTGCTATTAAAAGGATCATTTTGACGGATGAAACCCCAGCGGAGATTATTATCAATACCACTCAATACCCGCGATTGCCGGATGTTAAAGGATTCTTTCGTTTAATTGCGGAAGGCGAATTGACCATTTTGCAACACGTAACTGTTCGTACGGTGAACCCTACGTATAATGTGGCACTGGATGTAGGTACAAAGGATACGCGCCTTTATCAAAAAACGGAATATTACGCTTATCAGGCCCGGCAATTGGTAAAATTCAAACCTACCAAAAAGTCATTAATTCGATTGATGAGACAACGCAAATCGGTAATGGAAAAATTTATTAGTGATAATGACATTAACTTTAAAAACAGTGAAGATTTAGCTAAATTGGTTACGCACTATAATGAACTGTCAAAAAAATAGCAGCCTGGCTTGTAATAGTATGCTGTTTCCAATATTTTGCATATTGAGCTTTCGACTCATTTCATGAAATGGATAGCCTAATCC
>CAZFBU010000076.1:17467-20824 GCA_964517175.1 uncultured Saprospiraceae bacterium | reverse complement strand
GGTTCACCGTCTCGCCCGCGCAGATGGTGGTTTGGTCGGCGCTCGCTACTACGTCGGGGTTCGGATTCACCGTAATGATAACCTGACCAACGGCAAAGCAGCCAAGAGCATCGGTTACCGTTGCGATATAAGTAGTATTGGTAGTTGGACTCACTTCAAAATTATTGCCCTCGCCCAGCCCCTGATCCCAGGTGAATGTATATGGCTCCGTGCCACCGGTTGCGCTGGCGCTGATCGTCGTTGTTTCACCCGGACAGATGGTTTCATCGCTCGCGCTAACGGTGATTTCCGGAGAAGGATTGATCGTTAGCCTAACTGGCGTACGCAACAAGCTTGTACAGCCGGTCAAAATATCGCGTCTTTCAGCATAATAAGTGCCCGCAGCCGTCGGTGTAAAGCTCGTAGAACCGGCTTGCAAAAGATTGCCATCGATAGCGGTATCGTACCAATCTACGGTTTCGCCAGCATCAACGCTGACGGTCAATGGTGGGAAAGGTTGCCCTTCGCAAACTGCCTGGTCACCGCTTTCCTCATTTGGAGGTGGCAGATCCGGGCACTCGCAATTGGGCGCATTGATGGACAATTGATTTTGGCAACCAGTTATGTTAAACGTTGCGACAAGCACTAAATCCACTTCCACGGGGATGTTGATAATCGCAAACTGCCCATCGCCTTCACTGACAATTTCACCTGCTGAAGGTGATAAAACATCACCATCGGTAAATACCCGAATCGTGTAAGTCGTCAGATCGTCTGAGCATTCGGATTCGATAAACTCGATGATCGGCAGCGGATTGACAGTTATTTCAACCTCAGCGGTCGTGGAGCAGTTATTGGCATCGGTTACCGTAACGACGTACGTTGTTGTTTGCTGTGGCGTTGCCATGCGGTTTTGCCCGTTGCCCAGTCCCTGATTCCAGACAAAGGTGTAGGGTTCTGCTCCACCCATCGCATTTGCGCTAAGCATGACCGTATCGCCTGCACAGATCGTGGTCAGATCGGCATTTGCCATAACTTCTGGCGCTGGCGTGATGGTCAGTGTTACCGGAGTACGATCATCGCTCACGCAGCCCGTCAGCACATCGCGTGCCTCGGCGTAGTACGTGCCCGCCTGGGTCGGCGTGAAGCTC
Source organism: uncultured Saprospiraceae bacterium (assembly GCA_964517175.1). Lineage (GTDB taxonomy): Bacteria > Bacteroidota > Bacteroidia > Chitinophagales > Saprospiraceae > JADJNW01. Next base: position 19,694 of record CAZFBU010000076.1, on the reverse strand, counting down.
GTTGAACCCGCCAACAGCAGATTACCATTCTCAGGAGCATCGTACCAGTCAACTGTTTGCCCATCGGGAACGCTTGCTGTGAGCGGCGGAATCGGGTCGTTTTCACAAGCAGTTTGGTCGCCGCCACTCACCGGCGGATCGATGTCCGGGCATTCGCAGATGAGTCCCATCACCTGCACCGTCGTTTCGCAGCCGGTAGAAGTAGAAACCGCGGTGATATTGACATCCTGGCCCTGCGGAATATTTGTGATGGTAAAAGAACCAAAGCCGTTTTGTACGACCGTACCTGCATCCACCCGCAGGCTATCCGTGTTGGTTGTAATTTCTATTTGATAATTCGTCAGATCGGCGGTACAGAAAGTGGTATCAACCGTCAGTTCCGGCAATGGATTGACAAAAACGGTGATCGAATCCGACCGGGTGCAGCCATCGGCAGTGGTGACTGTTGCGACATAGGTCGTTGTTTCCGTTGGCGAAACGGTGTGCGAGGTATTGCCGTCCAGTCCCTGATTCCATTCGATGGTCAGCGGCGGCGTACCCCCATTTACAATAACCTCTACGGTGGTCGTATCGCCAGCGCAGATTTCCGTATCAGACGCACCCACCAGCACACCCGGCACTACATTCACCTCCACATTAACGGTATCCGTAGCGACGCAGCCATTCGCATCGGTCACGGTTACGCTGTAAGCATTTGACAAAAGCGGCGTGAGCGTATGGCTTTCCGTGGCGGGCAATCCGTTGCTCCACGCAAAGGTGTATGGCTCGGTACCACCGGTCACGTTTGCGGCAAGCTGAATGGTATCTGTTTGGCAAATGACCAGATCGGCGCCAAGATCAACCGCGGGCGCAGGGTTCACAATGACCAGCACTTCTTTGGTTGCTTCGCAAAACTCATTTTGCGGGGCTATGCGAACCGTGAACGTCGTGGTTTGCGTAGCTGTAAATACCGGATTTACTGCCGAAGCATCGTCGAGTAAATTGTCGGGCGTCCATTCGTACAGGAAGCCATCATCCGGGTCGCCATCCGGATTCAGCGGCACCAAATCTCCGGCGCAGGCAATGATCGTATCCCGAATGACATCAATAGGTATGGGGTTATCACCGGTGGTGAACATTTTTTGTAAGCTTGCCGTACAGCCGTTATCGCTGGTCACCTTCAGCCGCACGGTTCCCGATACATCAAGTGGCAGCACGAACGCTGTGTCCTGCGCATTGGATGAAAGGGTGGTTCCGTTGTAGGTAACTGTCCAGTTCCAACGCACAACGGACGAGGCGTCGTCCGTAGTTAAATCTGTCAATTGCAATACCGATTCCGTTTCACAATCGGCAGCAGTAGCGTTAAAGTCAATATTGATGGTATTGTCAAGGACATTTATCGTTTGAAAAGCTGTATCGGTACAAGCCGCACCGGGAGCGGCGATAAGCGCTACGGTATATTCGCCGGGAGCCGGGAAGGTAAAGGTCGGTGACGTTGCGGTCGAAGTCAGATTGGTATTCGGGTAATCGAACAACCACCGATAATCATTTGTACCCGTGCTTTGATTTTCAAAATCCAGCGTTAACGAGCAGGTGTCCTGCACTTCAAATTTAGCTTCCACGATCTGTCCGCAGATACCCACATCAAACTGAAAATCGCGCCGCGTACGCGACAACCATTCACCAGTTTCCTGATCGTATTCATCCACGCAAATACCCACAACGAAGGTTCCCTGAATACCCGGAACGGCGGTGAGCAAGCCCGTTTCCGGATCGATACTTAATGGTGTACCCGCACCGAATAAATTATCCAGTCCAAAACCAGGTAAAAATTGCACCTCGTCAAAGGGCGGACCATTGTTCACCGGATTGAATGTCGGGCGTGGCTTGGGGTTGGAAACCGAGCCAGCCGACAGGGGCGTGCACAGGCTGTACACCAGGCGGTCGCCGTTGGCATCCGTTGCGCTGTGGTCGAAAACAAAAGGTTGGTTCGCGCAAATGTAATTCGGTGGGATCGCATTAAAAATTGGGCTGCTATTACACCGTGCCATAGCTTCCGTGGTGAGAATGACATCATAAACCGCGCCCACTTCTTCGGGATCGAAAATATTGTCGATAATCTTATTCCGACAGCAGCGCACGTAAGTGATCTGATAAATACCTCCTTCGGGATTCGGATCAAGCGTGACGATAGTGCGATAAGTTGCCGTATCCACGCAAACATCGCCGGGAATGACCAGGCAGGGAT
>CAZFBU010000076.1:12754-17367 GCA_964517175.1 uncultured Saprospiraceae bacterium | reverse complement strand
GTGCGATAAGTTGCCGTATCCACGCAAACATCGCCGGGAATGACCAGGCAGGGATCGTTCAGGGAAGGATTGAGCGTATCCCGAACGCCATTGAACGGAATTTCCAGCCGGCGCACCAATTCACCGAAAAGGTTGTAAACGCCGATAAAAGCCGGACGGTCGAAATCTTCCTGACCGTTGAAACAATCCCGATATACTTTGAGTGTAATTTCGTATTGGTTATTTCCCAGGCACTCGTACCCGATCTCTCCACCGACGATGTGCGTCGCTTTGGAGACTGCCGGCAGGGCGACAGCGATCAGGAGCGCCAGGATAAACTGGAGTAAGTTTCTCGTTTTCACGTTGCTTGCTTTTTTATGATATATACTCATAGGATGACTAGATCATTTGAATTGAATATCTTTCACCACTACTTTTCGCTCTTCTGATGCTGCAATATTGTAGATAGAATCCTTTCGGCTGCCCGCCAGCAAGCGTTTTATTCTGGGTGGTACCAGATTAAAACCAAAGGGTTGTTCGCTGACTTTAAACTTGCCGCTATTGTCCGTTTTGTAATAAGTTCCTATGGATTCGCCGTTATTGCTGTATGCCAGGAAAAACTTCTTGACGGAATCGATGCGACGTCGCGAAAGATTCTCATTATATCCCTTTCCGCCGGAAGGACTACAATAGCCCTGAATGGTCAGGGAAACTTCCCGTCCTTTTTCCAGTTCATCCAGAATTTTCTGAGCTATGCGAGCCAGCAGAACGCCCTTCTGCCCGACTTCCCGGTCGAAGAAGTTCTCGTATCTTGCCTTTTCAAGGCTGTCCTGTCTGGAGAGTTGAATTCGGTTATCGCAAGCCCCCGTACCAAACATCTGATCGATAAATTCACACTTGCGGGCTTTGTAATCGGCAATCGTCTGATCGTAGCTCAAGGTAGAAGTGACGCGCCAGTTGCTGGGGTCGGGTCGGTCATGGTCGAAATACAGCGCAATGGTATCGATGCGGAAGGGCAGAGGAATCGTATCCACAAAGCGCCCTTCGGAAGCCATGGTCTGGTCGGTGGCGAATGCCCAATCTTGCAAATCAGAGCTATACCCCGGGCTGGAGACGACAAACCGATAGTCGTTTTCCATGCTAAAGGCTTTTTCTTCGTACAGGAAAGTCTTTGCCTGGTCGGCGGTCGTATCCCGATCGAGTTCGCGCGGTGCGCCGGTTGTCAGCAGTTGCCTTCTGAGGGTTACGTCGGACAACAACTCCCGGCTGGTACTGTCCACCACTGCTACTTCCAGTTCCTGTCCGAAAAACATGTCTCGTTCTACCGTTCTTACCCGCTGGTATTCGGGCTGTGTCAAATCGATCATATCGGTTTTAGAAAAATAATATGGTCGGGAAGCTTTGATCTGGTACTTTCTGTTGCGTTGAGCCTGGAAGGTAAAATTGTTGCCATTATCGTTTTCGCGGTAAGCGACGAGTTGTTCGCCGGCATCGGTTACTTCGTACAGCTCAACCGTTGCGCCGTTCAGCGCTGCCTCATCAAACACTTTGTAGGTATTGACAACGATATCAATCGGCGGACCGAGATACAGTGGCAACTTGATAATCCGCTCGTCGCGGAATTCGATGGTATTCACCACCACGCTGCTGTCCAGCGCAGCACGAAACTCCGGGTATGTTCCCTTCACGAGGTAAGATTTGCCCGGCAGGAGCGGGAAATTGAAGGTGTTTCCACCGGCATTGGTTTGGGGTGCACCGAGCCGCACATCGCCCGCGGGTGTTCGCTCGTACAATTCCACCGTTGCGCCAATGAGCGGCGAGTCATCCACTTCATTAAATGTTTCCACTTCCAATTTCACTTCCATATCGAAAGTAAAAATATCCAGGCAGCAAGCTTCCTTGTCTTTATCAATCAGCGTAGCACCCAGCCGGTTGGAGGATAGATACCCCATTGTGCCGTCGCGTTTGAGACTCAGATAAAGATCGTCGTAGCTGGTGCTTACGGGATAATTGACGTGCCGGGGAGCCGTCCAGCCGTTTCGCGCCAGGGTCGTTTCATACACATCATATCCGCCCATGCTCGGTCTGCCATCGGTGCTGAAATAGAGCGTTTGGGTCAGGTCAAGAAAGAAAGGCGTTACGTCATTGCCGGGTGTATTGGCGGGCGCTACGGGTTCTGCTGTAACGACATCGCCGTCCGAATTCACATTGCCGCACCAAATGTCCAGCCCGCCTGCGCCCCCCGTGCGATCGGAAGTAAAAAACAACAATTCCTGATCCATCCACTCGGCATAGCCGATGTGGGGCTGGGTATTGGTGGCACCGGGTACGTTGATGGAAAGTTTTCGGGGATTTGCCCAGCCGCCGCTCGCGTCGCGCTCGCGCATGTAAATGTCGCAACGCACATCAGTCAGGGTAGCGTATTCGCACAGGGTGTAATACATGCGCGAACCATCGGCATTGAATGCCGTATGAGCGGTGTGCATGCCGTCCACATTGATCGAATCGGGCAGCAACACCCCGGGTGCACCCCCGACGGAAGTCAGCATTTTATTGAGTTCCCGTTTTCGTTTGAGTTGGTTTTTATCTTTTCGATAGGTAAACTGAAAAGACGTATAATATAAGGTGTCGTTCAGCAGAGTGGCATCATAATCCGAAAAAATCGAATTGACACCTTTAGGCATGGAATCAATCGTCAATTGAAAGCCCCGGTTCAATTCCGTGAGCGCAAAGTCGCAGTCCCGGGCGCCTTTTCGGGCTTCTTCCAGGTATTGTGCCTCCGGTCCTCCCCTACTGGCGATCTCATCAATAAAGTAATTGTAATGAATTTTTGCCGTATCGTAAATGCTGAGCATTTGTTCCATTTGCGCCAGGCGCAGGCTGCTCAGCGTCAGCGGATATTCTTTTGGCAAAGGGCTCTCCAGCACCTGGCGATAGGCTCGCCGGGCATAGAGATAGGCATTGAACTGCCGGGCAGATTCAGCATATTTGAATAAAATTTGCAGGCTATCGGCTGCGTTGGGCTTGTATTTCAAAGCCGCATCATAATAGCGAAACGCATTGTACCAATCGCTGGTATCGTAGGCAGCATCGGCTACCTGCAGCCAGTCTTTCATGGATGGCTGGGCAAAACTGATTTGGCATGCCATTAGCAGCACAATGGGAAAAGATAAACGTAATTTACTCATAGCGTTGTAATAGTCTGGTCTTGAAATCTGAAACTGGGGGTAGAAAACCAGTCAAAGCTTCTGATTTAGTCTGTTCTTTTATTATTTAAATCAATGGGCAAATCTTGAACCTGGGTAGCGGCCTGCTGAAAATGTATTGTACCGATATTTCCGGCCCGCCGTTTCGGTTGGTCACGCGCTGAAATTCAGAAATATTTACGTCCCAACTCAACCCCACCTGCCAGCTTCGGTAATTCACCTGCAAAGCAGGATAGTAAGCATCGCCAAATTCATCAAAGCGAAAACCAACGCCCGGTTGAATAGACAACTGCTTGCCGGGGGTCGTTTCTACGTGTATTTTGAGCGCCAGCAGCGCCAGCCACTCCTCGTATGGTCCTTGAAACTGCCCGTTGAGGTGGGCTACCACATCCAGCGGACTCTCAGCGCCAAGCTGAAGTGTTCCTGATATGTAAGGACTATATCTGGTAAACAAAGGGGATTCAACACCCTCGAAGAAGCTCTGGTCGGGGTTGGTCAGGTGATAAATGCCGATGCCAACGTCCAGTTTGCTGCGTTGCTTCATTTCATCTACCAGTTCGGCATCGCTCAGCGCCTGAATGCGGAAGTTGATGCCCGTGCCAAAGTCCACGAAGAACTGCGTCGTATTGCCAAAGTTTTCGCCACTGCTTCGATTTTCGTCAAACTGCCCCCGACCGGTATCGAACTGCTCGTCGAAGGTCAGCGCTCCGGGCTTGAAGCCCCGCTGATTGCCACTCATCATGGCACCAAGCGTGATGTAGGAATGGCTGCTGAGTTTCTGGGTATAGGAGCCATTCAATCCCAGATGGACGTTTTGGAGTTTGGAATCGCCGGCTTCATCGTAGTTAAACGTCAAACCGCCCGAGAAAAAGCCGTTGCGCGGCGCTTTCGGATAGAATTTCATGTCGGCAGCGCCCGAAAATGTGAGATAATTGACCCAGGGCGACCACTGCTGCCGGTAATTGCCCATCACGCGTACATCGCCGCCAAATACGCCGGTTAGCGCCGGATTGATTTGGAGCGGAGCATTGTAAAATTGAGAATAGTGGATGTCCTGCGCTTGCAATGCCCACCCTAGCAGCAACGATAAGATTAAAGGGTAAAATTTCTTTTTCAAAGTCTTCTGGTTTAGCTTCTTGCAAATTAGTTTTCTCCGGTTCATGTGTCACTTTAATTTTCTCCTGATTGATCTAAAGCCGTGAGCCGTTGCTCCGAACTGGTATTCACGGATGCAAAATGCCACCGCCGAAATTAAAAAAATCTTTGTTGGCAGCATGTTTTAATACGGAAAAAGTTCCGGTTAAACACCATTATCAAAGAATTTAATTTCTGAGATCGTGATCGACTTATTATTTTATTTGGGAGTACGGAAAAGCTCGTCAAAGCTCGGTAGGCAAGCAACTAATTTGTGATTGTGCAAATTTCTTT
>CAZFBU010000076.1:0-12654 GCA_964517175.1 uncultured Saprospiraceae bacterium | reverse complement strand
AATATCCCAGGATGGCTTGACAACCCATCCATATAATAGTCCCATTAACTAATATCCCAATATTCAATTTATCCAACATTTTGTGCATTTCGTTTGACGCTTCTGGTCAATGGAGTTTTTTATTGTAGCGTAGAAAACCAGACTCCAACCAGACATTCGCCAAAATCATGGCGAGTTGAAACCACTTTACCAACTTCAAAAGTAGTTTAGCGTGAAACGAGTAATTTTATTTTCAGTACTAACAATGGTTGCCTTTAGCCTGAGCGCTAAGACAATCTATGTGAAGACCAGCGGGCACGGAGACGGCTCTTCCTGGTCGAATGCCTACGGCAATCTTCAGGATGCACTCAAAGCTGCTTCGGCAGGTGACGAGATATGGGTTGCTGTGGGTAAGTATTTTCCTACTACCGGAAACGATAGAAATGTTTCTTTCGTCATCCCCAGTGGCGTGAAGCTCTATGGTGGCTTTGCCGGAAACGAATCGAATCTGTATGAGCGTGACTTCACCGCGAATCTCACTATTCTCAGCGGAGAGATTGGATCGCCTTCTATTGAAGACAATTCTTACACGGTTGTTTACACCAGAAATGTGAGTGAAGACACTGTGATCGATGGGTTCGTTATCATGGGCGGTTCTGCCAACATGACCAGTGATAAGGGCGACAAAAAGAGATGTGGCGCAGGATGGTACAATGATGGTTCTAACGGGGTATCCAACCCGGCTATCCTGAATTGCGTTTTCCGCAATAATTATGGTCGCGACGGCGCAGGATTGTACAACTATGCTAAGAATGGCATCGCAAGCCCTGTTATCAAAAATACCAGTTTTATTGCCAATCGTGCAGACCTCGACGGTGGAGCTATCTACAACGAAGGTAGCAACGGTACTTGCAGTCCTTACATCGAGAACTGCCTGCTCACGGAAAATGAGGCAACCTACGGTGCTGGTATTCTGAATGTAGGAAAGGGTGGGGAAATTATGCCGATTGTTATCAGTTGCAAATTTGCCGGTAACATTGCCTACGTAAAAGGAACCGATATTTACGATTCTGTAGAAGAGCACGGCATTTGTGAAGCGATTGTAAAGAACTGCAGCTTCTCTGATAGTGTATCTTCTGCCAACAACGCACCGCTGAATGCGGGTGGCAAATAAAATCCGAAACACACAGCATTATTAGTTTATCCGAAGAAGATAAGCTCCTAAAACTCTAAAACATACGCCGACTTCCGGGTCCGAAAGGATTCGGAAGTTTTTTTTCGTCTCAGGAGATTTGCCTGCGCACCTGAACGTAGAGCACATAAAGCAATCCACCAACAATAAAAGGAATTGTAATCATGGTCAATGGGTTTGAAGTTTAGTCCAAATATTTAAAAAATCAACGGACTTTTGGCAGGAATAGTTTCAGCGAAAATTCGCTATTTTTGCTATTTGCAAAATTTAACATTCCTTTAAAATGGTAACTTCTTCAAATCCACATTGCCTCCGGTGAGAATAATACCTATTTTTTCGCCGACAAAGCGATCTTTATTCTGCAGTACCGCTGCTACCGGAACCGCACAGGAAGGCTCGATGATAATCTTCATACGCTCCCAGACCAACTGCATGGCTTCAATGATCGCCTCTTCCGAAACCGTGACGATATCATCCACATGCTTGCGAATAATGTCAAAATTCCGAACGCCGAGGTTGGTGCGCAAGCCATCTGCAATCGTATCGATGCGTTCATTTCCTTCGATCTCGCCGCTGTGGAAAGAGCGCCAGGCATCGTCCACCAGCTTGGGTTCGGCAGCGATTACTTTTGTGCCCGGCGACCAATAGCGCGTGCTCAGGGCAGTACCGCTTATCAGACCGCCACCGCCTACGGGCGCCATGATGACGTCCAGTTCTTCTACGCTTTGCAGCAACTCGAAAGCGCAGGTCGCTTGTCCGGCTATGACATCGTAATTGTCGTAGGGATGTATGAAATTTGCGCCGGTTTTTTCGATCACCGTTTCCAGCGTACTTTCCCGGGCTTCAATGGTTGACTCACAAAAAATAATCTCTGCGCCATAACCCGCCGTTGCGGCTTTCTTGCTTGCCGGTGCATTTTCCGGCATAACAATGTAAGCTGGAATGCCCAATAGCTGTGCGGCTCTGGCTACTGCCTGCGCGTGATTGCCGGAAGAATGGGTAGCAATGCCGTTTTCAAGCTGTTCGTTCGTAAGCCGAACCGCGGCGCTGCTGGCTCCCCGCATTTTGAAAGCGCCCACCTTTTGAAAATTTTCGCACTTGAAGAAAAGCTCCGCGCCGGTCATATTATCCAGACTCTCCGATGTCATTACCGGAGTAAGGTGAATCATATCGTAGATCGCCTCGTAGGTTTCCACGATGTCTTGTCTGGTTGGAATTCGTTCTAAAGTCTGCATAAATTAAAGCCCTATAATGTTGTCCCAAAGTTAGGAACTACTTTTTGATCGAACTACACTTATTTGAAATAATCTGATGATAAAGCCCGATTTTCGTCTTTTTGGTACAAAGCATAGCTGAATCCATCCTGCAAACTGAAAGCGCCGTGCTCCCCCTGCTTGTTGATTGCAATGTAGCCAACCTGATTGGTAACGCCGCGTTTTTTAACAATTCGGGCAATCGCCTCCTCGCAAGCTTCCTGCGGAGAAGCGCCCTGCCGCATCAGTTCCACGATGAGGAATGATCCGAGCGTCGTCATCACCAATTCGCCCAGCCCTGTGGCGCAAGCGCCGCCCACTTCATTGTCCACGTACATGCCTGCGCCAAGAATTGGCGAATCTCCCACTCTGCCGTGCATTTTGTACGCCGCGCCACTCGTGGTGCACGCCCCCGAAATGTCGCCATTGGCATCAATTGCCAGAATACCAATCGTATCGTGCATATCGACGCCCGCTTTGGGCTCGTATTCACTTTTCTCCAGCCATTTTTTCCAGGCTTGTTCTGCTTTCTCGGTCAGCAGATTTTCTTTTTCAAATCCCTGCTCCAGCGCAAACTGCAACGCACCTGCCCCACTCAGCATCACATGCGGCGTTTCTTCCATCACTTTCCGGGCTACCGATATGGGATGTTTGATGTGTTGCAAAAAAGTGACGCTACCGGCGTTGCCGTCTCTGTCCATAATACACGCATCCAGCGTTACAACGCCATCGCGATCGGGATGCCCGCCGTAGCCAACGCTCGTGTCTTCAGGATCGCCTTCCGGCACGCGCGCACCGGCTTCCACTGCATCGAGCGAAGAACCGCCATTTTGCAGCGTCTGCCAGGCAACTTCAGTTGCTTTGACATTGGGGTCCCACGTTGCGATCACCACCGGAAGCCCCGTTGCGGAATTGGGGTTGATTTTCTTCGGCGGATTATTCGCTTCCTTTTGCGTCGGTTGGCAGGCAAGCAAGCCCGTCCCTGCCAGCATGGAGCCAAGCGCCGTATGGGTAATGAATTTTCTGCGGTTGAGCATGGTTTCCTGTTTCTCGTTTTTTAATTTTACCGCCGGCTACGCCGATAAGCGTTAACGGCCATCCAGATAAAAACCGCCGCTAAAATAATAAAAGGCAGCCAACTGCCAATTTCGTAACCGATTTTGTAGTTGGCACTCGTCGTATCAACTTGCTGAAAAATGAAGCGCATGTGTTACCTCCTTGATTTTCTGTCCTAAAAGTAGCTTGTGGTAAAAATACGACCCTAAAAACTCATTTCCGCTATTTTTGCAAATCAAAGACTATTTCTTTTATCGAAAGTTTGGCACTCTTGTTGTTTAACAGTAAATTTGGATTTCGCCCCCAAATAAATAGCAACATACAACCAATCTCCAATCGAATTTAAGTTTTTCCAACTCAACAGCGAAATGACGTAATCCGAGGCTCTTCATCTACATCCTGCATGTCTGGATCAGACATTTTATTTGTATTCTAAAAAACTAAACCCAAGTATCATGGAGTTTAAACTGCCTGTATTTTTTCGACTGGAGCGCAAGCTCTTGCTCACAACGGTTGCTTTTGCCTGCCTGTGGGCGCTGAATCCGTCCCTCAGTTTCACACAAACGGCGCTAATAGCGGATAATAGCCTGCATACCGTTAATTTTAACGGCACGTATCAGGATTTTTTCATCCCGGACGATCCGACGATTACGCAAATTTCTTTCACCGCAAGAGGTGGCGACGGCGGCTTTGCGCGAATCCGGAATTTCATACCGGTTCCCTTGCTGCCGGATATCGATGTCACCTGCAAAGTGGATGGCGGAGAGGGGGCATCCGCAACAGCGACCTTCCGCCTCGGCAATGGTCCTGATGACATCCCGTACGGCTCTGCCATCCGCATGATCGTTGGCGGCAAGGGCGAAAGCGGAAACGCCGAAATTTTTGGCGGCACGAGCGCCCGCTATGGCGGCGGCGGCGGCGGAACGGGTATTTTGATCAAAAAACCGGGCAGCAATACCTGGGAAATACTGCTGGTTGCCGGTGGCGGCGGCGGCGCGTACCAGGGCATGGGCGCCCTGATTTGCGTAAACAGCAACCCTGGACTGAGTGGCCGGGAGGAAATCACCGGCGGCCGTGGCGGTGGCGGTATATCTCGCGGTAGTGGCGGTAGCGCTGGCAATGGCGGCGCTGCCGGTGGTGTGAACAACCTGGAAATTTCCGGCGGCGGCGGCGGCGCTTTTGCACCCGGCAGAGGCATCACTTGCCTGAGTTTACCCATTGAGGTTTCTGAAGTCGGACAAGGACACCCCGGCTTTCCGGAAGGTGGCGCAGGCGGGCAAAGCAACGGCTGCATCGGCTTCAATATGCGGGATGGCGGCTTTGGCTTTGGCGGTGGTGGCGCTGGTTTTGGCGCTGCCGGTGGCGGTGGCGGCTATTCCGGTGGCGGTGGTGGCGGCACAACCGGCCCCGGTGGCGGCGGCGGAAGTTTTGTAACGCCCATGAGCGCCTCCCGGTCCATAACACCCGGCAACACAACCCCGGAACCAACAGACGGCTGGGTGCAGTACCAACTCACGCGCCCGCCTATGGCAAGCTGCACCCCGGATACCATCGTCGTTGCCCTGGATGAACTGGGCTTTGCGACGGTGCGCCCGGCGGATATTGACAATGGTAGCTCCGGCCCGGAAGGATTTACCCGGCAACTTAGCCCTGCCTCTTTCACCTGCGCCAATCTCGGCTTGCAGGAAGTGACATTGACAATTACAGACCCGGCAACCAACGCTACGGATCAATGCACGGCCACGGTCCGCGTGGTCGATAATGCTGCTCCTTCGCTCATTTGTCCGGAAGATAGGATCGTGGAAGCGCCACCGGGCAGCGACAGTGTTAGCGTTGACTTTGCCGACCAGGCAACGGCGAACGATAATTGCGTTGTATCGCTCATATTTGAACCGGCTTCCGGCTCCGTGTTTCCCGTCGGCGTTACAACCGTTACCGCAACGGCAACCGATGCTGCCGGCAATACCACAACTTGCAATTTCAATATAACCGTCGAAAGAGCACTGGAAATCAACTGCCCCAGCGATCGCGAAATCAGTTGCGATGCTTCTACCGATCCGATTTCTACGGGGTTCGCATTCGTAACCGGTGATGCTTTCTTTGGCGAACTAACCTTCGATGATATGATCACCCCCGGTAGCTGTCCGGATGATTACACCATTCGTCGCCGATGGATCGCAACGGATTCGGAGGGTAATGCCGATACCTGTTTTCAGACCATTCGCGTATTGCCGGATACGGAAGCGCCGACCTGTCTGAATTGTCCGGAGGATATAACCGTTTCCTGCGATGCGTTCCCTCCATTCGAGCCAATTCTGGCGGCGGACAACTGCGACCCGGAGCCGAGCATCACTATTCTGGAAACCAGCACACAAACTACCGATGGCAGTTGTTCAGATTTTCAATATACAAGAATCCGTTTGATTATCATCACGGATCGCTGCGGAAATACATTCGAGCATACACAAGTTATAACAGTGATCGATGACGTAGCGCCGGTAATCAAATGCCCGGCAGCGATTACCGTACCTTGCAACGCAGAAGATCAACTGGAACTGACCGGCATGCCGACCGTCACGGATAACTGCGACCCGGCGCCCTCCTTGTCTTACAAAGACGAATATGTGGCTGGCAATTGTGATTATGAATGTACAATCGAGCGTACCTGGATTGCGACGGACGCCTGCGGCAACACGGCAACCTGCGTGCAGCTCATTACGCGCACTTCCTTTAGCGGTCTTGAGCAATTATTAGCCGAAGCGCCCATCCAGTTGGGCAGGGATTTGCCTTACATCAGCGATGACTCTGACAATTTCCTGACCATCGGTCCGGGTGCAGCAAAATGCATTATCCGTTGGCTACCGAGTGCGGGCACGCAGCCGGGTGTCATTCCGGGTGGCAATCATGTTGTAGATGGTGAAGATTGCCTGCCTTATCCAAACATGCTCGATGAAAACGGGAAACTGACCAATCCGCTGCTGGCGGAAATGATAGAGCTGGCGGTGAATCTTCGGCTGAAGCCCGAAATGTCCAATTTCCCACTGGCAGATATCCCCTGCATCGCCGATGTGCATCCGATCATCTACCAGTACATGCGCGGCACGCCAACCATCGGCAAGATGTACGAAGTCGGCAATCATTCGATTGGCAATGTGTACGGTCCTAAGCACCAGCGTTACTTCCTGGAGGCGCTTCACTGCATCAACGGTATTTTTGATCGTTGCGAAACAAATGAAACAGAGGGCTTAGCGGACGTTGCCCCGCCGGTTCCGGTTTTGCCGGGCGTTGGTGCAGTGGCAACAAACCCGGAAATCCTCATTTATCCGAATCCGAATACCGGTACTTTCCATGCAGATATGAGCGCCTTTGCCGAGCAATCGGTGATCGTGCGGATTTTCAATGCGCAGGGCAAGCTCATTCGCGAGGAAAAGTGGAATGCGGCACCAACGGGTCCCATTTTGTTTCAAATGCCGGAACAACCCGAAGGTATTTATTTTATAGCGACGATCGTTGCGGGCAAAGAAGTGCAAACGAGCAGAATCATTCTGAAGCAGTAATTCGCATCTTCTAAATAAAAAAAGACCGCAAAGGGTATTTTAGCTCCTTGCGGTCTTCTCTATTTTATTCAATTCCTGTTTGAAGTAAAAACCTAATCCTCTACGTATTGCTCTTCATGGGATTATAACCAGTGTTCTGTTCTTTTAGACGCAGCAGCGCTTCGGAAGTCACATCTCCGGCATAAAATTTTTCGCCCGGTGCGCGGGCAACGCGCGAACGTAACCATAGCAGACACATCCGTTTACTCATAGAAAATGACCGTTTACTTTTTTCAAAAGGCATTTTACGAGCGTTTTTCCCCGCTTTCTAAGAAATAGTAACCACTTTCCCCAGCCGCACCACCACTGCGTAAATCGTCGTTTTTACAGCGTTTCAGAATGTTATCTTTGATACAAGTTTTCTCATAGTATGTTTGATTCGTCCTACATCTTGATCCCTTCTAAGATGTAGGATTTTTTATTTTATTGATTTTCAGTTAGATATAAAGAAAACAACACTGCTTGTTCTTAACTTTTTCCCACATTCTAACCCAAATCCACCACATGAACCTGCGGCTTTGCCATAACCTAAATACCCCTGTAAAATTGGCTGCCGATTGCTTTAATTTGCAATGTGTAGTTTTCTCATAGTATGTTGATGCTCCTACATCCGAATTTTGCCTCCCCAGATGTAGGAGTTTTTTTTTCTTCATTTCACGACACAAAATTCATTCCTTTACGATAATTTCAAAAAACTGCTCCAGCCGGGTTCCTGTTTCGTCAACCAGCGTAAGCACATGCTTGCCCGCTACCGGATTCAACTCCATGTTGTGAAAAGTTTGCGTGCTTCCGATAAATGCATCATCCAGGTGCCAGTGTATCAGCGTTTCCGGTTTGCGATGAGCCACTGTAAACACCGTGCGGGATGGCTCGCCATTCAGATCAACCGGTACGTAAATGCGCGTCGGATACTTTGGATAAATCAATTGCATCTGAGCCGTTTCTGCCGAGGCGGCGCAGTCAGCACGATATGGCGGCAGCGATCGGTACGCCGGATTTTTTGTTTTGAAATAATGCTCTTCCAATGGGGGCAGTACAAACCACGGCTGCTGCCGGATGCGCTCCGGCGCTTCGCAATCAGCCGTAACTCGCCACCGCTCCGTCTCATCCAGGTGTACGAGTTCGTGCCAGGGGCAGGCGGGAGCGCGCAGCCCCATTTCCGGCACCCACAGGCTGTCCGATTCGCAAATGTCCAACGCGCGGTAGCCACTCAGTCGGCAAACGGGAATTTTTCGCATCTCATCATAAGGCGGGTCGAACCAACCAGCATCGGGCAAGCGGTTGAAAATATCGAACAGCACCGGCGCTGCCGCTCGCACCCCGACCAGACCGGGGCGTCCCTCTCCATCTGCATTGCCCACCCAGACTCCAACGGCGTAGCGCGGGTTCACCCCAATTGCCCAGGCATCCCGAAAACCAATGCTCGTGCCTGTTTTCCAGGCAATGCGCCGACTGGACGTAAACTGCTGCCAGTTGCCTTCGGAATCCGGGCGCTCCAGCTCTTGCATGGCCGCAAAAGCGTACCAGATGGAGGCAGCGCTGAGGTGAGCTGTTTCGGGTTGCAATTTTACGCTGCTACCGGAATTGCCTGACCAAAGGTAATTTGGTGCATGAAAATCATCGGGATTGTACTGTCCGTCATTCAGATAGAAGTGATCGAGCGTACGCGCCATGCTGCCATAGACACCCGTAAGATCCCAAAGACTGCCTTCCGCCCCGCCCAGAATGAGCGGCAAGCCATAGTGCGTGGGCGAACGATTTATGGTCGTCAGTCCGAGTTTTTGCAGCTTGAAATGAAATCGCTCCAGACCGTGCTCCTGCAGCAGGCGCACGAAAGGCACATTAAGCGAACGCCCCAGCGCCCGGCTGGCAGGCACCATGCCATCGTATTTTCGATAGAAATTTTCCGGCCGGTAGCCGCTCAGTTGCATGGGGATATCCGGCAGAAGACTATGGGGCAAAATCGTGCCATCCTGCAAGGCTGCCGCGTACAGTAAAGGCTTCAGCAAACTGCCGGTGCTACGGGGCGCTTTGATTACATCCACCTGCTCGCCGTGCTCAGCGCCCGCATTCACAACATTGCCAACATAAGCCAGCACATTGCCGGTTTCCACCTCCAGTACGAGCGCAGCCAGATTGTGGATTTCGTTGTAGCGCAGCAGTTGATGATGCTGCCCGAGCAAATTCGTAAGCTGTATTTGCAGTTGCTTGTCCAGGGTCGTACGCACACGCGAGCGCCCGATCTTTCCGGTCTTCACATATTCCAGATACGCCCGGTCGAGCAGATGGGGTGCAAAGCGTGGCAGCGGATGGGGCGCATCGGGCAATTCCTCCTCTTTTGCCAGCGCGCAGGTAAGCGTATCCAGGATTCCGGACGCCAGCATCTTATCCAGCAACCGGTTTCGCTTGGTCAGCAGCGCCTCCCGGTTTCTACCGGGATGGATCAGGGCGGGGCTATTGGGCAACACCGCCAGCGTAGCGGCTTCGCCCCACGACAGCAAATGCGGACTTTTACCAAAATACCGCCACGATGCCGCATCCAGCCCCACCACATTGCCGCCAAACGGCGCATGAGAAGCGTACAACGCCAGGATAGAAGCCTTGTGGTGCGTCATTTCCAGGCGCGTTGCCAGCATCATCTCAACCAACTTCTGATAGACCGTTCGGGGCTTATTTTTTCGCGCTAAGCGAATGACCTGCATCGTCAAAGTGCTTCCGCCACTGACGATGCTCCCGCTGGTCAGATTTTGCCAGCTTGCACGCCCCAGCGCAACCACATCGACGCCCTCGTGCCGATAAAAACGCTTGTCTTCAAAAGTAATAATCGCCCTGGCAAATTTTTCGGGCACGGTATCCAGCGCCGGGAACCGCCATTGCCCGTCCGCCGCAATGCGCGCGCCCAGCAGGTCGCCACTGCGGTCTTCCAGCACCATGCAGGTCGGATCGGCAAACAAGGGCTTGGGCAACGAAAACCAATACAGGACAAACAGCCCGGCCGTAAGCCCAAGCGCCAGAGCGTTGCGGCTGTTTAAACGGGAGCGGAGTTTTTGCCAGTGCGTTTGCATATTGGATCTCATAATTTTAAAATGATTTTTTAACGGAGAGTCTCATGTCCAAAAAAACAAAGAAAACTTAAATTTAACGAAAGCAGATGAAGAGCAAGGCTGGGAATCTGTATTATTTTTACATTCCAGTGTGTGCCGGGCATAGCAGCAAGCAGTTTTTAAAATTGAAATATGCAAAAGTATTTCTTTATCAATATTTTACATTTTATTAAAAAATATATTTGTTAAATTTTTTAACACTCCCTTACTATTCTTAAAGAAGCGATTTAATTTTACATCATAAACAACAAAAACATGAGTTTGCACACAGTTTCTTTATCTGTGGCTTAGCCTCCTGTTCTTCATTCGACACAAAAACAATTTCCCAAACGCCACCGTATTTCCTCGCGAAGAATGCCTTGCTGTCCGTAAGCCAGGCTGCACGATACCCGCAGGATTGTAATAACATCATTGTTCATAGTTAAATACAGACCAAATGAATCGGTTCTGCACCGTTGTACTATTTACCTTGCTTGCCACCCTGACATCACCATTACACCACCCGGCTTGTTGTCTTACCAATACAGTATCGACCATAAAAATACCTGGATGAACAATCCCACCTTTACCAACCTGCGAGCGCATAGGTATAGAAGCCGGAGTAAGCTATGACTGGGATAATGCTACGAGTAGGGGCGGCATCACCGGACGTAGTCTCCGATAGAATCGGAGCAGGCACAGCGCGAACGGAGTATGCCGAGGATTTTTGTAGCTTTAAGTGGAAAATCAGAAGAGATTTGAAAACCGCACCGGACACCGTCTCGGCGCGAACGGGTTCAGCCGGGTATTGCCCAGGTGATCCCGGATGTTGTATTCATAACGCCCATTTCCGCCTTCGTAGTACACGCGCCCTTCTTCGTGATAGATCGCTTCCAGTTCGCTGCCCTTGTATTCTATGCTGCCCAGGTAATCGTGCGTGGCGAGGAGCATCGCGCCATTTTTCAGTGCCTTGCGCAGCTTGGTGCCATTGGCATCGTAGGTGAATTCGATTACCTTGCAGTCCATCAAATTTGATGCGCTCCGGCAGGTTCAGGTAGTCGATATTGCCATAAAAAATGACGCGAGCTTGCGCTGCCGCGCCTTGCAAAGATAATATTAACACTATCCCATAGGATTCCTACGGAATGAACAACACACCCGTGCGGCGCTGCAGCCGCAGCATCGGGTTTTCTTAAATAGCTCAGCTGCTGGAAGGGCTGCCTGAGAACTAAGCACTGGACACCGTCCCGGCGCGAACGGGGGGGGCATTTAATCGTAGAAAAATTAATGCTCAAAAATTGACTATATCAAAAAAGTTGAAGTAAATTTGAAATGGTAATAATTGTTCAGGTCATAACTTTACAATCATGAAAAAGAGCTTACCAAAAATTTCCTTGATTCTTGTTTTTGCATCTGCACTAATGTTTTATCCACCTCAACAAGCTGAAGCTAAATTTTGGGGGGAAGCATATGCGAATATGTTCTTGTTGATCCAGATGGACCTTGTACCAATTATTAATTGGTTTGTTTATGAAATCTTTTGAACGAATGACGATATATTCCACATTGGAATAGTCATTCGTTCAACTATTTAATGTAGTACGAGATTCTTAGTTGCAATTAGAAAGATTAATGAAAATATTCAAGTGTTTATACCTGCTTAAGAATAGCTTCTATTATCTCATACTAGTTTTGTTCTTACCTTTTTACTGTAACGGTCAAATCATCATTCGGGGTTCGGTTGTCGATGCCAATCAGGAACCGATTGAGTTTGCGAATGTGTATGTCAAAAATAAACCATTGGGAACCACGACCGATAGTCAAGGAAGGTTTTATTTGTCGCTATCAGATGACCAGGTGAAATTGGATGAGGACTCTATCATAATTAGTCACATCGGTTACGTAAATGTAATAAAATCGTTGGCAGCGCTTGTCCCGGAGGAAAAATTTGTATTATCTGATGCGGAGGCTTATGAGTTGGAAGCGGTCTCGATCCCCGGGGCAATGGTGAAAGAATCGGGTTTTCTTGGAACTACTCAGAAAAAAACAGACCAGTTTTTCCGAAATAATATTTATGAATCTTATCAAATCGCGACCCTGATCGAAAACGAGGAGCAACGGCAAGGATATATTGAGGAAATACATATCTATATCGGTAGCCTTGGAAGCAGGGAGCATCCTTTCAGAATCAAGCTCTTTGAAGTGGATACTGCCTGTAATTGCCCGGGGAATATTTTGCTGCCCCGAGACATCCTGGTCAGAAAAATAAAATCCAAGTGGAATAGAATCGATGTCTCAAACTATTACGTTGATATACCGATAAATGGTTTTTTCATTGGTTATGAATGGTTGTACACCGATACGGGTAAAAAAGGAAAAACTATATTTCAAAGCAGTCATTCTATTGGCTTAGAGTTAGATAGAACTTCATCCATTACTTATGAAAAAATCGGTGATTCAGCTTGGAAAGAATTGACGTTTCTGAACGCCAGAAA
>CAZFBU010000075.1:4538-21290 GCA_964517175.1 uncultured Saprospiraceae bacterium | reverse complement strand
CGTTCTCAGTCAGGCGAGCAGGAGGGCGTAGAATTTAATTTGCCGACGCGCGAAAAAGAAAAATGAAATATCAAAACGAAGCGCGCAGCAGTAAAATTGTAATAAAAAAGCAGGAGTTCCTGCACAGCAGCAACTTGCTGCGGATGGGAATTTTTGAAATTGAACGTTTTCGGTCAAGACCCTATGTCTCCATTTCAGCGCCCCAAATATCATTAAAAAATACGGATATGAGTTTTTTTCAATTCATTCTGGATAATTTGCCGGAGCTTGGTCAGCAAATGCTGGAACACATCGGCTTGACCTTCCTGTCGCTGACGCTGGCGGTGCTCATTGCCATTCCGATGGGGGTTTGGATTACGCGGCGCGAGCGCCTTTCGAGTGTTGTCCTGGGCATTACCGGCATTTTTCAGACGATTCCAAGTATTGCACTACTGGGTTTTATGATTCCGATCTTAGGCATTGGCATCAAGCCAGCCATCTTTGCGTTGCTGCTCTACGCGCTGCTGCCCATTTTGCGCAACACCTTCACGGGCATTCAGGGCGTGGACGATGCTGTGAAGGAAGCGGCATTGGGCATGGGGATGACGCCCTGGCAGGTTTTGACGAAAGTGGAACTGCCCCTGGCGATGCCGGTCATCTTCGCGGGGGTGCGTACGGCTACGGTCATCAATGTAGGCGTAGCGACGCTGGCGGCATATATCGGCGCCGGCGGGCTGGGGGAATACATCTTCGGCGGCATTGCCCTGAATAATACCAATATGATCCTTGCCGGTGCGCTGTTTGCAGCCCTGCTGGCTATTGCCTTCGATCAGTTGCTGGCGCTGCTCAATCGCGTGCCGCTGCGGAAAATACTGCGTACATCTGTACAGTTTGGTGCGATTATTCCGATTTTGTCGCTGTTGTATTTCCTGCCGCAATGGTTTACGAGCGGGCTTCGGGCAGGTTTTGATCCGGAGTTTGCGCGGCGCGACGACGGCTATCCGCAACTCGTGGAAACTTATGGTCTGGCGTTTGATGCGATTATGCTCAACGCCGCCCTGATGTATCGGGCCATCCTCGAAAAAAACGTGGACGTCATCGCGGGCTATTCTACCGATGGGCGCATCAAGGCTTACAATCTGACGCTGCTGGAGGATGATAAAAATGCTTTTCCGCCTTATTATTGCACGCCGGTGATTCGCAAAACCGTCACCGATGCTCATCCCGAAGTGGCGGAAGCACTGAACCGGCTTGCCGGCAGCATCGATGATTCTACGATGATGGAGTTGAATTATCAGGTGGATTTTAATAAAGAAAAGCCGGAGGATGTCGCCCGGCATTTTCTGGAAACATCGGGGCTTTGGCAGCCGGATCGGGCGCAGGGCGGCGAGAAACTACGCATCGGCTCCAAAATTTTCACCGAGCAATATATCCTGGCGCATTTGTTCGGACAATTGATTGACGGCTACACGGATTTGGATGTGGAAATCGTAACCGGGCTGGGAGGGACGAAAATATGCTTCGATGCCCTGCGCAATGGCGAAATTGACCTTTACCCGGAATATACCGGCACGGGTTTTCTGGTTATTCTGAGTCCGGAGCGCTCGGAGGTGGCGCGCCTGATTACCGATCCCGACGGCTTGTATCAATACACCGCCGAAGCATTTTTGCAGCAATACAACCTGCAATGGCTGCAGCCCATTGGTTTTAACAATACCTACGCCCTGATGCTTCGTACGGATATGGCGGAGCGCCTGGGGCTTACCACACTGAGCGAATTGGCGGGCTATCGAAAGGAATGATGCTTTTGGGGACGACTTTTGTTTTTACAACAGCACCAGGTTCCTCTGGATTTACAGCAAAACCTACCCCATGTCCCGCAAGTTCCGCACAAACCCCTTCACATCGGCATCCTGCATACGCTGGAGGAGGCGCTTGGCATCATCCACGTTGCTGAAAGCGCCGACTACGATTTTGTAAACGGTTTTGCCTTCCAGTTCATTGATATTGACAATGATCGGCTGCCCGAATTGCCGCTGGAGTTTTTCCGCCTGGATCAGCACATTTCCGTATTCATAAAACGCACCGATTTGCACGCCCCAGCCTTCGGGCGTTTGGCGTTGTACGTCGAAGCGAAACAATCCCGTGCCGGTATTGAGGCTGCTGTTCACTTCCGAAACAACGGGCGCGGTGCCTTCGTCGCGTCGGCGCAGTGCTTCGGCTACCGCCCGATCTGCATTTACCCGTCCGTAGCCGTATCGGGTGGAGTGCCCGTTGATGTATTCGCCGGGGCGTCCGATTTTATCTGAGGTTTGTTGCAAAATTTCCTTCACCTCTTTGGCGGTCAGGTCGGGATTTGCGGAAAGCATAAGCGCACAGATGCCCGCTACCAGCGGCGTAGAGCTGGAGGTGCCGCCAAAATGCTTGTAGTGCTGTCCGCGCGAGCGACCATCGTACCAGTATTTTTTATTGCCGGTGAAGCCCTGCAAACCCTGATCCCACCAGGCGCGCGCGGCGATGATTGGCCAATCACCATTGGATGGGGCCGTCACGCTCACTTCCTGCCCGCGATTGGAATAGCCGGCATGTTCGTCCTGACTGGTGCAGGCAGCTACGGCGATCACATCTGGGTGCGCGGCGTAAAAGTTGATGTAATCCAGGTCGTCGTTACCAACCGCAAAAAGGATGATGCAGCCCTTACCGTTGCGGCCGTGTCGGGCTGCTTTGGCAATGGCTTCCTCTTTGATGGGCCCGAGACTGAAGGTAGAATCCGTTGTGCCCCAACTGCAGCTGATGATGTCGGCGCCATTGCGCACGCAATAGTCAAACATATCCTCTGTGAGGCGGTTGCTGTAGGAAGTGCCGTTGATCGGCATGAATTTTGCGTTGGGAGCAGCGCCCACAATACCTTGCCCGTTGGAAGAAGCGATTGCCACACTGGCACAGGGCGTACCGTGGGTGTAAAAAGGATCGCCTTGCGGCAAATTAGACGTTTTGTTTTTGATGTCAATGGGTTTAAAAACTTTCGTTCGCAAGTCCGGATGCGTCAGGTCGAAACCATTGTCGATAAGCGCTACCACTACATTATCCGAGCCGGTATTGCCGAGGCGCTGCCAGGCATCCACGATTTTGGCATCTGCACCTTTTTTGAGCAGGTAATCCACATCGGCTACAAAGCCGTCATTTTTCAGATGCCACTGGTGCGGCACGAGGTTGTCGGGTGGCACAGCAAAGTCATATTCGTCGAGCACCGTATCGAGGTCCGGTTCGGCGAATTTCACCAGCGAGAGCCCATCGAGTGCGTTGGCAACTTTGATGGGGTTGGGCGAATCGGGGGTCACTCGCGTGAGCAGGCGTTCGGCATCGCGGCGCTCTACGATTTCGAGATGAAATTGATCGAGTACAGCTTGCTGGTCGGCTTCGGTCACTCCTTCCTGAAAAATGATGTAAATATCGCCGGTTGGCACCAGCGGGCGGTCGCTGCCTTCTGCATAGTAAACGTGCGTACCTATTTGCACATCGCTGCGCTCGCGCACCTCGTCGAGTTTGTTATCTACATTTTCATCCACATCTTTCAGAGTAATAATGTTGAATCCCCCCAGGTTATCCATCACCTGATCTTCCACAAAATCCGGCTCTTCAAGGCTCCGCTCGGTGGTAGGGGCTGTTTTTACGCCTACAAGTTTTTGGCTCTTGCGCAGGGTTAGTTTATTTTTTCCGCTCTTGATGGTTAGTTTGCTCATACGTTTGCTTTGATATTTTTGGAACAGGCAAAATAAGAAAAGGTCAGACAATGTGCAACTGCCTGACCTTTTAGTTTCATCGGATGTCTTTGCGGAAGCGCATTTCTATAATGCCGCTGATCCTTGATTAATTACTACGCCCGTTCTTTGTAGTTTTCGTCGTACATTTTTTGCAGTTTCTTTCTGGCGAAGAAAATCCGGCTTTTGATGGTGCCGAGGGGCGAGCCAAGTTCTTCGGCAATTTCTTCGTATTTGTAGCCTTCGTAAGCCATCAGGAACGGCTTTTTGAAATCTTCCGGCAAAGTATCAACCAATACCATCAGCTCTTTGAACGTTACGTTTGTTTCTCCGTCATTATCAACTACCCGGTCGCCCGAGTTGATGTAATAATTATTCGGCGTTTGGTCGATAATCATATTGCGACGCACTTTCTTGCGATAATTGTTGATGAAAATGTTTCGCATAATGGTCACCGCCCAGGCTTTAAAGTTGGTGCCTGGCTTGTATTTATCAGCGTTGGTGATGATTCTTACCGCCGTGTCCTGGTACAAATCCTCCGCGTCAACGTTATTGCCGGTGAGCTTCAACGAGAAAGCCCGAAGCGCGTTGCTGATGCGGTCGAGTTGTTCCGTCACTTGATTTTGGTGGATTGCATATATCATTTCAGAATGGTGATTTTATAGTGGAAAATATTCTTTGTAATTATTTTTTACAAATTTAATACCAAATTGCCTTTTTTGCAAATTCCTTTGTCTATTTAGACTAAATTTTTATACTCTGGTGACATTTTGCGGACAGTTTCAACCAGAAAAGCCCTGAGGATGTTAATTTCTTTAACACCCGTAAACCAAACAGGCAGTTAGATTGTATAGAAAAGCAGAATGTTCGTCGAAGAATCTGAAAAATTCGTCGAAGAAAACCCAGAGAAAAGCGGATATGTATGGAACCGATCAACGGAATTACGGTAAATTATTTGCATAAAAATATTCGATTTTTGCGCAAAGAACTGAAAATCAGTCAGGAAGAACTCGCCAGCCGCATCGGGCTGAACCGAGGCAATATTGCTTCCTACGAAAATGGCAGCGCCGAACCGAAGATTTGCAACCTTTTGAAACTGGCGCACATCTTTAAGGTTACAATTGCAGACCTTACCCAAAAAGACCTCACCCGCGAGCTAGCACATCCGCTCTTCCTGAATGGTACAAGAATTGATCCAAACGACAATGAGCATGAGGTGCTGGAAGAATACTTCTCCCGCGCCGAAGAGCTGCGAAAAGTCATTGAAAGCCTGCATACCTGCCACAGCTTCAAAGTGAAATCAACCGACGAATTGTCCAAAGAAGCGCAGGTACTGCATACCAACTTTGAACAAATGTACGAACTGGCGCTCAACGCCCTGCACGACCTGGAGGCACTTTTAGATTTCTTTAACAAATCGAAAAAGTAAATATTTTTTACATTCCGCTGTATTTTCCGATCCTGACTGCCGATATGGCAAAGATTCCTGCTATTATGGCATAATTATGACTGACAAACCGGCAGCTTTGGTGCAACTTTTTCAAAACATTGGTCAGCTTTCCAGGGAAGAGACGGACCGCGTTTTGCATCTCTGGCAACACCCCTTGGCGTTGCAGCGCAATGAATTTTTATCCACACCCGACCAGCGTGACCGCTACATCTATTTCGTCATTGCCGGCGCGCTCCGAATATATTGCATTGATACACAAGGAGAAGAAGTTTGTCTCGGTTTTTCCTACGACAATTCCCTCACCGGCTCCTATCCGTCGCTGGTGACGGGCAAGCCCGCAGAAATCTACGTGCAGGCAATCAGCCCCTGCCAGTTGCTTGGCGCCGTTTGGGAGGACATGATCCGGCTCACCGAAAGCATCCCGAAGCTGGAACGCTGGCGTCGCATTCTGTCGGAAGAGACCCTCCTGGGGCGCATGGATCGCGAGATCGAAATGCTCACCCTTCCCGCCGAACAGCGCTACGAACGCTTGCTGAAGCGAAGCCCGCATCTCTTTCAGTTTGTGCCACTCAAATACATCGCCTCTTACCTGGGGATGAAGCCCGAAACCCTGAGTCGCATTCGGAAAACTTATACAAAACAAGACACGGCGTGATATTTATCAACCTGATTGTCAAAATTCCACCCCCTCCCAAATCCCCAGTAACAAATAACAGATAACAAATCCCCCAATTCCCCAAAAATCTTGACCTGGATCAATTTTTTTAACCCGCCAGCCCCCGAACTTTGTCGTATTATTCTACAAACACCAGATAAATCATGCAAAAGACAATCACCTACCTGGAAAATCTGAAGACTACGGTTGAGCAGATTATTGTGACCATCGAAACCATCACGGACACGCACCCGGCTACACAACTGGCAAAGCGCCCCAGCCCCGAAAAGTGGTCGGTTCTTGATACCCTGGAGCATCTGAATTTGTATGGCGATTTTTACCTGCCGCTATTTGAGCAAACGATCGAGCGGGGCGTTCGCCGTAGCTTGCAGGCTCGGACAACATACAATCCCGGCTGGTTGGGCAGCTACTTTGCCCATTCGATGCGCCCGAAAGAAGGCAAGATCAGCAACCAAATGAAAACATTTAAAAGCAAAGACCCCGTGCTTACCAGCGTGCCGGATAACGTCATCGACCGATTTCGGGAGCAACAGCAGCGCATGCGCCACATCCTCGAACGCGCCCAACGGACAGACATTCAAAAGCTGCGCATCCCGACGACACTGGGCAGTTTTCCAAAAATTCGCCTGGGCGACGGTTTCGACTTTTTTATTGCGCACGAAGAGCGGCACATGCTTCAAATCCAGCGCACACTGGAAAGCCTTGGAATGGAACTGAAACCAGCATTGCGCTGGGGGTAGGCTACTCGGTGGGGTTAGAAATTTTCGGGAAAAAAATCTTCCCGTTCCACCATTCTTTTTCGATGATGGCCTGATTTTTTTGGTAAAACCGGATCGCCGGTTCGTTCCAGTCGAGCACCTGCCATTTCACCAGGCGGCAGCCCGCTGCCTTTGAGTGTGCGAGGAATTCATCGAAGAGCACCTGGCCGATGCCGTAGCGCCGGTAAGCCTCGCGCACGACGAAATCTTCCAGGTACATCATTTTGCCTTTCCAGGTGGAATAGGTGAGATAATACAGCGCCATGCCGACTACCTCCCCATTTACTTCGGCTACAATTGCCTGATAGACGTCGTCGTCAAAATCCTGCTCATAGTCACTGATGGAAGCCGTGAACTCTGCTTCGGCTTTTTCGTAAATGGCGAGTTCGCGCACCAGATCGTGTATCGCCGTTATGTCTCGTTTTTCTGCACGTCGTATATTGATTTCCATGTTCTTGCTGATGGTTCACAAGTCAAAAAAATTAGCTTCGATCCACAATGAAATCCCGAAAGCCCTGCCAGGTGCCTTCCTGGATTTCCACCTGTTCAACGCGTGCTCGTTCCGGTCCGGTTTTGCACCAGGCTGCCAGTTGCTCCAACGCCTGCGCGTCGCCTTCCGCTTCGATATATACGTTGCCGTCGGGTTCGTTGCGCACAAAGCCCTGTACGCCCAGTTCCTGAGCTTTCTTTTGCGTGGAAGCCCGGAAAAAAACGCCCTGCACTTTGCCGCGTACGCGGATGTTCCAATGTTTCATATCCGAATAACTAAGCGGCACAAAGATAGGGAATCCGCCGGTAAAACCTAAATGAAAACCCCTTCGCGGATTATCCGCAAAGGGGCATTCATCAAAATATCTGTTCGTATTTACGGTGATTGCGTGAACTTTCAAAAAATGAGTACAGGTAAGTAATTAGTAGCGGTCTTTATCGTAGCCGCCACCATATCCGCCACCGCCTCTGCGGTCGTTGCCGTAGCGGTTGCCACCGCCGCCTTTGTTGTAGCCACCACCACCGCCGCCGTAGCTGTCGCCACCTCGCCGATTGCCGCCGCCGCGGTTGAAACCACCGCCGCCTCTTCGGCCTTCGCCGCGTGGTTCTGCTTTTTTCACTACGATGATGTTGCCATCAAGGTCTGTTTCATTAAGTGCCTCGATAGCCGCCAACGCTTCATCGTCGTTTGGCATCTCCACGAAGCCGAAACCTCTGGATTTTCCGGTGAATTTGTCCATAATAACCTTTGCGGAATCCACCTCGCCATAGGCTTCAAAAACTTCCTGAAGATCTTCACTTTGTGTGTCGAAATTCAATTTTGCAACGAAAATGTTCATTATAGAAAAATTAAAAAAAGTGAAAAAATGAAAAATAAAAAATGCCTTAATACTTTGAATAGAAAAGCGATAGCGTACCGTTTTTCCCTCTTGCTCCCGGAAGCGGGATCGGGAAAATCAACTTGCTACGATTTAAACACTATTCGACTATCAAAAATAACGAAAAAAGTGATACGACGCAAAGCCTTTTTTCAGTTTCCTGCATTATTTGTGCCGGCAATAACGCTTTGGTTTTTAGGAATGTTGTTGACGGGCTGCAAAAATGAGCAAAATCGGGGTATCGAACAGGCGCTGACCGGCCGCGAACTGATGCTGCTGGACAGCGCCCGGGCAGCACGCGCCATTGTAAATGACGATACGGAGGGCTTTTTTCAGCGCATTGGCAGGCTGGATATGTCATTGCAAATGCAGCGAAATTATCCATCGGAAACATCCCGGGAGGAGGTGCTAGCCGATTATCGGACATTTTTACAAGTTGATGTGACCGATTTTAGCTCAAATGAAGAAGTTGTGTTGCGGGCAGTTTTTCAGGACATCAGGGCGCTGTGCGATCAACTGGCGCCGGGTATTTTTCCAAAATCCATCGAGCTGATAAAAACCAACGGGCGGCACTACGGCGATGGCGTGTATTACACCCGCGAGAACCGCATCATCATACCCGCAAACGAGTTGACCTACCTCGACCGCCAGCGCCTCCGCGAAGTGCTCGTGCACGAGGTTTTCCACATTATTTCCCGTTTTCAGCCGCATAAACGGGCAGCGCTTTACGACCGGATCGGTTTTCGCCAGCTCCCCGGCGATTTGGTGCTGCCGGATGCGGTGGCGTCGCGCTTGTTGCTCAACCCCGACGGGGTGCAGATGAACTATGCCATCACGCTGGCGATGGCAAAGGGCGATACCGCCCGGTGCGTTCCGGTGCTTATAGCCAATGCACCAGCGTATTTGCCGGAAAGGCCAGATTACGTAGCGTATTTTGATTTCAATTTGTACTCCGTTCGCGAGCAGGCAAATGGCAGCTTCACGGTGCTGGCGGATAGCCTGGGGCGCAGCCCGATTTGGCTGGCAGAGCAGCCAGACTTCTTCCGGCAGATTGGCGATAACACCTTTTACGTAATTCACCCCGATGAAATAATGGCGGACAATTTCAAGTGGCTGGTATTGTCGCGTACCGGAGCGCAGGGCTACCGACTGGAGCGCTTTTCGGAAGTCGGGCAGCAATTGCTGCGGGAGATAGAAGCCATCTTAAAAAAATAAAGCCCGACGACCGAAGTCGCCGGGCAAATAGTATCTTCACCGTTTACTTTGTTGTCTCAATCTCGCGGTCTCGCTCTTTCTACGCGTATGGTTCTGCCAGCCAGTTCGGTGTCGTTTAGTCCTTCGATGGCTGCCAGCGCTTCGTCGTCATTGGGCATTTCGACAAAGGCAATACCCTTTGATCTGCCGGTGTTTCGGTCCGTCAGGATTTTAGCAGATTCTACCTCGCCGTATGCCTCGAATGCTTCAGCAAGTTCCTGGTCATCCATGCGGAAGCTCAAGTTTCCTACAAAAATGTTCATAATCAAAAGTTAAAGTGATCGATTTACAAAAGCATAGCAAGTTGGAATTAGAACTTATAAAAGAGCTAATAACCGGCTAAACTCTTATGGTTAACAACCTAAAGATAAGTGAAAAAATTGGTATGGTCAAAAAAGTTTGCAGGAAGCAGGAGGCGTGTATCCGGCCAGAAAAGCAAAAGTTTTGTTAAACCAGACGAACGCCCGGATGTTTGATCAATAAATGCGTTTCAACAGCGTTAGAATCATAGTAAAAAAATAAGCAAAACCAAATATGAAGAAACTATTTTTATTTGCACTGCTCAGTACGCTGGGTGCGGGTGTTTTTGCGCAAACCCAACAGGATTTCAACAGCCCTGCCGACTCGGATCCCAAAGCGAAGGCGCTGCTGGATAAAGTGCGCAAGAAGTACGAAAATTACAATTCGATGGAAGCCACCTTCACCCTGGAAATGGAATTTCCGGAGCAGCCAAAAGAAATGCAAAATGGTAAAGTAGCGCGCCAGGGTAAAAAATACCGCGTGGAATTGCCGAGCTACGAAGCCATTTGCAACGGCGAAGCCGTTTGGTTGGTAATGAACGGCAATAAAGAAGTACAAATTAACAATATGCCCGAGCCGGGCGAAACGGAGGCGATCATCTCGCCGGAATCGCTGTTTGATTTTTACAATAACGGAAAATTTGTGTACCTGCTGGTGAATGAATACGGCAATAATGGCAAAGTTTTCACCGAAATTGAATTCAAGCCGCTGGATCGGAACTCCGATTATACAAAAATAAGAATGACGGTCAATAAGTCAACGACTGAAGTGGTGGACGTGAAAACCTTCGGTCGGGACGGTTCGCGGTTTACGCTGAAAATCAACCAACTCACGCCGAATAAATCCTTCGTCGCTAATTATTTCGCTTTCAATAAAGCCAATTATCCGGGCTATCACGTGGAGGATCTCCGTTATTGATGCATTTTTGAAAAAGGAAAAACAAATCGCCCGATGACCATACGCGTCGTCCGGCGATTTTTTTTTCTCCCAAAAGTAACAGGGCTGGCCGTTGTCTTTTTGATTTTAAATGCGGCTGAATATGCGCTTTTCTATCCAAAAAAATTAAATTTGTTCAAACACTTCGGTTTTCAATTCTAAAATCTCTAACCCATGCGTCAAACGATACTCCTTTTTTTGCTCTTCTGTAATGGTTTTTTATGGGCACAAAACAACGTCAAAGCCCTGGTCGGTGGTACGCTCATCGACGGCTACGGCAACACGCCCCTCGCCAATAGCGTTGTCATCATTGAAGGAGAGCGAATCATCGCCATCGGGCAGGTAGGGCAGATCGAGATACCCGCCGGGGCAGAAATTATTTCCACCGAAGGCATGAGCGTGCTACCTGGTCTTTGGGATATGCACGTGCACCTCATGCTCAGCGGGCATTCGGATTACGGGCACTGGCATCCGACTTATATGCCGGTTCAGCAGGAAGTCATCATGCCGGCTTCGGCTCATCAGTTGCTCATGGCAGGCGTGACCAGCGCGCGCGATCTGGGCGCACCACTTCGGGAGATCATCGGGGTACGCGACGCCATCAATGCCGGAAAAATTCCCGGGCCAACGATGTATGTTTCTGGTCCGTTTTTACAGCACCGACCCTATCCCGGTACGGATTATTATCGCTGGGGTATCAATGGCGTGGCGGATGCGCGCGCTAAAGTCAAACAACTCGCCGATGCCGGTGTGGATTGCATCAAGCTGATCGATCAGGATCAAATGACGCTGGAGGAAGCCAAAGCCGTTGTGGAGGAAGCGCACCAGCACAACCTGACCGTTGTGGCGCACGCCCACCGCCCGGAGGAGATTCGTCGCGGCTTGCTGGCAGGCGTGGATTGCTTCGAGCATACGGGGCTTTCGTCGGCTCCGGAATACCCCGCCGATGTGATGGAAATGGTCAAGGAACGCACCGCACAGATGAATAAAGGACCGCTTTTCTGGACGCCAACAGTGGAAGTGCTCTACAATTACGATTACATCCGTGCCAACCCCGAAATACTCGACCAAACCTCCTGGCATCTGGGGCTACCTGATTCTATCATTCAAGATATCAGGGAATCCATTTCCCGTCCCGGCGAATTGCCGTACTACCAACTAACGCCCATTCGCATACCGACGCTGGAGCGTAAATTTAACCAAATTAAAGAGACCGGCGTGGTGATGCTCATCGGTACAGATAGCGGAGTCCCGCTGGAATTCCACAGCCAATCCACCTGGAAAGAACTGGACGTGTGGGTGAATGAATTTGGCTACGATCCGCTGCTCGCCATCAAGGCGGCGACCTACTGGCCATCCGTGCTGATGCGCGTGGACAGCGAGGTCGGCACGATTTCTGTTGGCAAATACGCAGACATCATCGCGGTGAAGGGTGACGTGCTTCGCTACATCGACCTGCTGCAGGACGTGGACATGGTGATCAAGCACGGTAAGCGGTATAAGTGAGGGGAAAAAATTTTTCAGGTAAAAAAAGTGCCGACGGAGGGCTTCCGCCGGCGCAATGTTTATTTTAATTCCAAAACCAGAGGCGTTTTCGCCGGAACAGTCAGCTTGTCTTTGAATTCATACGACTTGCCGGAAATCACATCCTGCCCGCCCGAGACGTTATGCAGCATTTCTGCAAAGTGCTTCAAATCAAGTGTTTGTGCTTCCTCGTTTTGATTCAAAACAACCATTAATTTCTCATCAGCATTATAACGAAAATACACATACACACCATTTTTTGGCATGAAATGCGTTAGCTTGCCATCATGCACGACGGCTGCATTTTTGCGCCAGTTGAGCATTTTTTTGATGAATGCCATTGCTTCCTGCTGATCGGCGGAAAGCCCCGCGCCGGTGAACGCATTGACCGGGTCGCCAGCCCAGCCGCCCGGAAAATCGGTGCGGATGATGCCGTGGTCGCCCGGATAGCCGGTGTTGGTGAGCAGCGTTTCGGTGCCGTAATAAATCTGGGGAATACCGCGCATGGTAAGGGTGTAGGCAATGCCAAGTTTGAAAAGCGCCAGGTTTTCGCCCACGCGGGTGTAAAAGCGATCCATGTCATGATTGTCCGGAAAAGTGACCAGATTGAAGGGATCGGGGTAGAGGAAATCCATCGCGAGCATTTCGTAGGAAGGCATCCAGGTGGAACTTTCCGGCGCTAAGGAATTCCACATTTGCTCCTGCAGGGGAAAATCCATCAAGCTTGGCAGGCACGATTCATAGCCGTCCGGGCTGTTTTTGCCCTTTTGCCAGTACGCGAGAATCGCCGGATTGCCAAACCACTCTTCGCCCACAATATTAAAATCCGGGTATTCATTCATAATGGCGCACGACCAGTCGGTTAGGAATTGCTTATCGGCATAAGGATAGGTATCCATGCGGATGCCGCCCAGGTCGGCGTATTCTACCCACCAGATGGAGTTTTGAATGAGATAATTCGCCATCAGTTCATTGCGCTGATTGAGGTCGGGCATGGTTTCTACGAACCAGCCATCGAGCATGTACTGGTGGTCAATTTTGGAAACATGCGGATCCTGGATGACCGTTTTTTTATGAATCGTTTGCGTATATTGCCCTGGTACGGGTTCATTGATCCAATCGTCGGTCGGTTTGTCGTTCATCCACCAGTGATAAGAGCCACAGTGGTTGACGATCATATCCATGATTATTTTTATGCCTTTTTCCTTGGCCAACCGGCTCATGCCTACGTAATCTTCATTTGTACCAAAACGGGGATCCACTTTGTAAAAATCAGTAGTAGAGTAGCCGTGGTAAGAATATTCGACCATGTCGTTTTCCAGCACCGGATTGAGCCAGATCGCCGTGAAGCCCATATCCTCCAGATAATCAAGGCTATTGATAATCCCCTGAATATCGCCGCCGTGGCGTCCGCCCTTGAAGTCTCGATTTGCCCGTTCGCGTAAGCCTGCTACATTGTCGTTATTCGGATTGCCATTCACAAAACGATCCGGCGTGATGAGGTACATCACATCTTTGGGTTTGAACCCTTCGCGCATGGCAGAATCGGCGCGGCGCGCGCGCAGTTCGTAGCTGTAAGTATCCGCAATCTGGTTGCCATTTTTGAATTGAAGATCGAACTTGCCAGGTTTGGCCGTGTCGTCAATTTTTAAGTTTACAAAAAGGTAATTCGGATTTTCTACCTTGATAATGCGCTCAATGCGCACACCGGGGTAGGAGAGGCTTGGCTGCAAATTGGTAATATTGTTGCCATGAATGAGCAGTTGCAGGTCGGGGTTGTTCATACCCACCCACCAGTTCGGCGGCTCCACGCGGTTGATTTTGTTTTGCGCCAGGCTGACAGAAACGCTGCCGACCAGCAGGATAAGTAGCAGAAAGAATGATTTTATCTGTTTCATACATTACTTTTTGGATGTCTGTTTGAAATATCGCAGCTAAAATAACGACTTATTGTACCTTTTACAAAAAGAGTGGCAGGGAATATACGACTACTTTGGGCATCAAGTGCTACTCGATATTACACATCAGCGGCTTCTATTTTATCAAACGCGCAAATCGGGAAAAAAACACCTTCGGAATTGGTCAATTTACAGACAGTATTTGGCAATTTGCCGATCACTTTGTTAATTTTAGCAAACTCACTGGTATCTAAAATATTAACTAAATTCAAAACCATGAAAATCAGAAGTTTATTTACCCTTCTTTTTCTAATCACCCTTCTCGCACAAACAGTCGGGCAAAAGATAGATGTGGAAAAGCTCAAAGGGCTGACACCGCGCAGCCTTGGCCCGGCTGGCATGAGCGGGCGGATCAATTCGATTGATGCCGATCCGCGCAATACCGATATTTTGTACATCGGCACGGCTTCCGGCGGCGTCTGGAAATCCGTAAACGGCGGTATTGACTGGCAGCCGATCTTCGACGATCAGCCTGTGCAAGGTATTGGTGCAGTGGCGGTTACACCGAGCAATCCCGATATCATCTGGGCGGGCACGGGCGAGGGCAATCCGCGCAATTCGCACAACAGCGGCGCCGGTATTTACAAAAGTATGGATGCTGGTAAAACCTGGAAGCTGATGGGGCTGGAAGCTACCAAAACTATCCACCGGATTATCGTACATCCGAACAACCCGAATGTAGTGTATGCCGGTGCGATGGGGTCCATCTGGGGACCAAATGAGGAAAGAGGCATTTATAAAACGATTGACGGCGGTAAGACCTGGCAGCAGCTTCTCTACAATGGTGAAGGCGTGGGCGTTGCCGACATGGTAATGGACCCGTCAAATCCGGAGAAACTCATCGTTGCCATGTGGGAATACGATCGCGATCCCTGGCAGTTTACCTCCGGTGGCGCGGGCTCTGGTTTGTACGTCACGCTCGATGGGGGCGAAAACTGGACGCAGCGCACCAGCAAAGACGGCTTGCCGAAAGGCGATCTGGGGCGTCTTGGTTTGGCAATTGCGCCTTCCAAACCAAATATCGTTTACGCACTGGTGGAAGCGAAGGAAAATAATTTGTACAAGAGCACCGACGGTGGCGCGAATTGGAGCAAAGTAAATACGAACGATCGATTCGTTAGCAACCGTCCATTTTACTACCACGATATTTTCGTTGATCCGCAAAATGAAAATCGAATTTTTAACCTGTATTCCAGCGTTTCGGTGAGTGAAGATGGCGGTAGAACGTTTCAGAGTGTGAATACCGGCACCCACTCCGACCACCACGCGTTCTGGATCGATCCAAACAATCCGAATTATATCATTCTTGGCACGGACGGCGGCCTGTACATCTCGCGTGATGCGGGTGCCAAGTGGATGTTTTGCGACAACATTCCGGTCGGGCAGTTTTATCACATCAACGTTGACAACAGCATTCCCTACCAGATTGGCGGCGGTATGCAGGACAATGGCTCCTGGGTGGGTAAAAGCCGCGAGTGGAAGCGGGGCGGCATTCTGAACGCAGATTGGCAGGAGGTGTTTTTTGGCGATGGCTTTGATGTGGGCTTCCGCCCGGATAACCCGCGCTACGTCTATGCCATGTCGCAAGGCGGCAATCTTGGCTACGTGGATACCGAAACCGGCAAGAATCGGTTCATTCGCCCGACGCATTCCGACATTAACGTGGAATTGCGTTTCAACTGGAACGCCGCTTTCGCGCAAAATCCATTCGCGGATTGCGGCATTTACTACGGCAGCCAGTTTTTACACAAAAGTATGGACTGCGGTCAGACCTGGGAAGTGATTTCTCCGGATTTGACGACTGATGATAAAGAAAAACAGGAATTGAGCAAGGAGACCGGTGGCTTGACCTACGATCAGACCGGCGCGGAGAATTTCACGACGATCCTGGCGATTGCGCCCAGCCCGGTCGATCAGAATGTGATCTGGATAGGAACGGATGATGGCAATGTACAACTGACCCGCGATGGCGGCAAGAGCTGGACAAACCTCGCGCCCCGCATCAAAGGAATGCCTAAGGGCAGTTGGGTGCCGCAGATTGAGGTTTCTTTGAAAAATGCCGGTGAGGCGTTTGTGGTTGTCAATGACTATCGTCGCAATAACTGGGAACCGATGGTTTTCCATACAGCGGACTATGGTCAGACTTTCAAGCGCATTGTGGATGACAAACAAGTGAGCGGCTACGCTTTGTGCGTTGTGCAGGACCCCGTGGAACCGAATCTGCTCTTTGTGGGCACCGACCACGGTTTGTGGTTCAGCATCGATAAAGGTGTGAATTGGAATAAATGGACCAATGGCTTCCCATCGGTACAGGTGGCAGATTTGAAAATTCATCCGCGCGACCACGATTTGGTGATTGGTACCTTCGGTCGCTCGCTCTGGGTACTGGATGACATTCGCCCCATCCGTGCGCTGGCGCAAACCCAGGGCAAGGCGTTGGCGCAACCGCTGGCGCTGTTCGATGCACCGGATGCTTATCTGGCGGAATATCGCTCATACGATGGTTATCACTTCCCAACCGATGCTATTTTCCAGGGTGAAAATGCACGCTCCGGCGCGATGATGACCCTCTGGGTAGGCGAGCAGCCGAAAAAAGACGCGAAAGCCAGCGCCGGAAGTGCCGAACGCGGTGGTCGCTCTGGTAGCAGAGAAGGGCAAGAGGCAAAAATTCTTGTTTTTGATATGGCGGGCGATACCGTGCGCAACTTCACCAGCCGCGTAGATACAGGTATGAACCGCATTTACTGGGATATGCGCTACGACGGCGCGCGCTTTCCTGCCCGCAATCC
>CAZFBU010000075.1:0-4438 GCA_964517175.1 uncultured Saprospiraceae bacterium | reverse complement strand
GCGCAGAAAACAATCAAGACGGTCAACGAGGCGATTGCCAATGCAGATAAAGCCGTGAAAAAAGACATCATGGATATGGGCAAGGCGCTACAGGATTCGCTCAGCGCTATGGAGGATTACATTTTTGGCAAAGAAAACATCAAGGGTATCAAACGTTCGGATGAAACACTGAACTCCTATGTTTTTGGCATGTTCCGCTACCTCGGCACAAGCGATGGTGCACCCAATCAGGGGGCACAGCGCGCTATGCAGTTTGCGAAAGAAAAAATGAGCGCTATGCTGGAAAACCTGAACCGCCTGATGGCGAACGAGTTTGCGGCATATCGCGAGAAGGTGGAGGCTGCGCAGTTCTCTTTGTTTAAAGAAATGCCACCGGTTAAAATGGAATAGTACGTACGAATTCGCGAAAAGCGAACCATCTGTATGTTGCATGAACAAACAAAAAAAGAGTGGAGGCGCCATTCCCGAATGTGGGGTGGCGTCTCTTTTTTTATCGGATGGTGCTTTTTCCACTGCCGAAACAGGCAGGATGGAAATGGGTGAAAAATATCGAAAAGCGCTCAATCCTGCTGCTGCTGCGTCCGGTCGTCGGTCGGTTCGCCAAAAAACGCGCTGATTTGTTCCTCCGCATCGTCGAGTCGTCCTTTTTTATCTCTTTTTTTCAACCATCGCTTGAGTTTGCGGAAAGCCGGTATGCGATCTGCCAGCAAATACCCCCCCGCGAATAAAAAAACATAGCCAAAGGGCAAAACCGGTATGACGAATAGGGTAGTACCCAGAATCAGCAGGAAGCTCCCGTACACCAGGCGTGCATATTTAAACTGGAAAATTTTCATTTACTTTTTTCTATTAGATACTTCTAAAAAGCGTCCGCCTCGGTATTGTTTTACCAGAGAGATCATTTGCAGTCACCAATTGTCAGAAATCACCCCAAACCGATGACAACCGTCACCTTTTGCCGATTCAAAATAAGGTATATTGAAAATGGGTTTTTCCCGATTATTCAAATTAAAACCAAAATAACCATGAATGCACGATTTTTTTTCTCCGGTATGTTGACGATGCTGATGGCCCTTGCGCTATCGGCACAGGTGACGCAGAGTGGGAATTTTATTCTGGGTAGTACTGTTGGTTTTTCCACTGCGCACTCCAATATTACACAGGAAGCAACCGGTGGTATCAGCAATGAAGAAAGTCCCTATTCCACGCAAGTGAATATCGCACCCTCGGTTGGCTATTTTTTGTTTGACAATTTTGCCCTGGGCATCCGGATGGATTATACCATGAGCCGGGTGGAGGAAGCCAATGACGAATTCACGGAAGACAGCGACGTGCTCTTCGGTCCGTTTTCTCGCTTTTATCTGCCTCTTACGGAGAGCAACGACATGTATCTGTTTGCTGAGGCAGGCTTTGGCTTTGGCAACTCCCGCGACGTGAAAGAACTTTCCACCGGCAACCAGCGCATCAATACGAATTTGTTCGCCTTTGGCGTCGGCCCGGGCATCACGGTGATCGCGAGCAATGCCATTGGTCTGGAAGCGGTGGTCAAGTACAACTTTGCCCGTAGTGAGTTTGATACGGAAATTGCAGGTATTAAAGCCAATACCACTACGAAAACCAATCAAATTGGTATTTCGCTGGGTTTACAGTTTTATTTCACTGGCTTTAAAGCGGCAAACCGGTAGGTTTTCTGAAAAGCGCAGCGCACCTCAAATCGGAAATCTCTCCCGCAGTCGTTTCACAATCTGGAAGGCAGCGGGGCAGATTTCGTAAATCTTTGAGATTTGCGAAATCTGAACAAATTCAATAAGGATAAATTAAAAACATTCGCCTTTGCCAATCGTTCCTTTTTTATGGAAAGACCCTACCTGAGCAGTGCATTGGATGTAATCGTCTTGTTTGGAATTACACTCAGCCTGTTTCTGGTCATATTGATCCTGAGTTCCAAGTCTTTTCGCAGCGATATTCAGTACTACTTTGCGGCAACGATTATTTCATTGAATTGCTTGCTCACCTATACGTGGTTCGAGGACTACGTTCCTTCTGACGGTGTAATGGAAATCATCAGTTGGGATTTTCTGTTCCCGTTTGCTTTCCTGATGTACGTGTTGAAAGCGATCAAACATCCGTTGGGCGATAGCAAAAAAATCTGGTTTTTGGCTATTCCCTGGGTCGTGCTGAGCTTGCTGCAGGCGATCGTTTTCTTTTTTGATTTCGATTTATTTGAATGGCTGGCTGGCGGTAAGGAAGAAACGGTGGCGTTGCTTATCGAAATCAGGAGTTTCCTATTTGTGCCTTTTTCCATTGCGCTGATAGGCTTTTCCTACTCCAAAGTCAGAGCGGCTACATCCATCTACCCGGAAGAAAAACGGTGGTTGGCCTTCAATAGCCTGGCTATACTGGCTTTTCTGGTCAGTTGGCTTTTTAGCGACCCCCTTGCGTCCTTTTTCGATTTCGCTATCTGGGAATACTTACTGGCGTTGCTGGGCATTTTTCTGGTCGTGGTGACCTATCTGGGTGTCCACCATCTCAACATTTCTGAACAAAGAAGACGCATCAAAGCATTGCAACCGTCGGTTTTTCCAACTCCCGTAGCTCCCGAACGTTCAGATATTTCTCAAAAAACAGAAGAAAAAATACAACGATTGCATGGATTGATGATGGAGCATAGCCTGTATCGAAATCCTGATTTAACCCGTACGATTGTTGCCCAAAAGTTAGGCATCAGTGAGGGCTATTTGAGCGAATTATTAAAAAACGGGTTACAAACAAGTTTCAACGATTACATCAATGAATTTCGGGTAAACCGGGTTATCGAAATGTTTCAGGACGAAACCTTTGATTTGTTCTCCATCGAAGCCATCGGATTCGAAGCCGGGTTTAATTCCAAAAGTGTATTCTACCATGCCTTTAAAAAAGTGACCCAAAAAACCCCCGGCGCCTACCGAAAAGCGCTGAATGTGTCCTGAAAAGTCAACATTTTGACAATTCCATACCCCTGTATCGCTTGATCGTCAAATATTTTGGAGCATGTATGCTTTCTTTGTAAGTCGTTAAAATTCAATCATCAATTTTAAATTCGTACAAATGACCAAGATATTATTTTTAAAAGAACAACGCTCAAAGTTCATGCACCTCCTGTGGATAGTCGTGCTCATTGCCTGTAGCGCCAACAGCTGCGAAGAAGAAAAAATAGTACCCAAACCGGAAAGTACTTCCATCAATAAAATCATGCCGCTGGGCGCATCCAGAGTGGAAGGTGCCCGACCCGCTTTTGAAAGCTACCGGTATGAACTTTGGAAATCATTAGCTGCGGAAGGCTGGGATTTTGACTATATCGGCACCAGAACGGATAGAGCATCCTACGACGGCTTACCCGATTTACCGTTTGACCCAGACCACGAAGGAAGAGGCGGCTGGACTTCCGGGGAAATCCTGGGCGGCATAGGCAGTTGGATACGGGCAGTGGGTGTGCCAGACATTGTACTGTTCAGTTCGCCCGGCGGAAATGACATTCTGAATGGATTAGCCTCTTACGACAAGACGGTTGCCAACATCAACGCCATCATAGATACCCTGCAAGCGGCAAACCCGAACGTGACGATTATCATCGAGGAATTAGCCCCCGGCATGTCCAGCTTTATGACGCCGAAATCTACGGCTGATTTCAACAAAATGCAACAAGAAGTGCTGACCATCGCAGCGGAGCAAACGACCCCGACCTCAAAAGTAACAACTGTCGATATGTTTACTGGATTCAATGATTCCTACCTGGCGGATGATGTGCACTACAACGAAGCCGGTGCAAAATTCATAGCAGATCGGTATTATGCAGTGTTGCAAGACATTTTGAAAAAATGAATTGATTCGTAAATTCGGAAGCGAACCCCATTTTACCAACAGTGCTCCCTAGAGCGGCAGTCTCTCCCGCAGTCGTTTCACAATCTGGAAGGCAGCGGGGCAGATTTCCGTGTTTTTGATCGTCAGGTTGCCGATCTGGTAAATTTGCTTGCGATCAGTGTGCGGATACGCGCGGCAAGCTTTCGGGCGCACTTCGTAGATCGAGCAGTAATTATCCGTGCCGAGGAAAGGGCAGGGCGCGCCGTTGTGCACGTAGTCGCCGTCTTCATCGAGGTGTAAATATTCGTCCACGAATGCTGCCGGGCGCATGCTCAGGTGCTTCGCGATGCGCTCAATGTCTTTATCCCGAAAGATCGGGCTGGTCGTTTTGCAGCAATTGGCGCACGCCAGGCAGTCGATTTCCTCGAATGCCTCCTCGTGCAATTCCAGCACCATCTCATCCAAACCCTTCGGTTTGCGCTGTGCCAGCTTCTGGAAGTATTTTTTATTGGCTTTGCGCTCCTCGCGGGCGCGTTGTGGCAATTGTGCTATAATTTCCTGCAAAATTAAATTTGGTTTATTACAAAATCCCATGAAT
>CAZFBU010000074.1:0-21396 GCA_964517175.1 uncultured Saprospiraceae bacterium | reverse complement strand
AGTTGAAAGGTTTATTCGCCTTAAATCAACCTTTCAACCCTTCAACCTTTCAACCCTTCAACCTATCAACCAACAGCTTTTGCTTCTTCAAATTCAAAAATTTCCTCGACTATTTTTTTGCGATACTGAAAAATTTCATCTACGCGCTTGCCAACAAAAACGGCATCCGCAATCGTACCAATGAAGCCGTAAGGCACCTTGTAATGCAGAATGTCGGTCATGAGCACACCGCCGTTTTGCTCCTCAAAGTGATGCTGATGGTGCCACAGTGCATACGGACCAAAGCGCTGCTCATCAATAAAATACTGGTGGTCGCGCACATGCGTGATCTCCGTTACCCAGTTCATTTTAATATTGAGAATCGGACTGACCTTATACTGCACGATCATGCCTTCGTACATCTCCACGCCGGTTATGTCCGAGAGTATCTCGAAAGACATGTCATCCGGGGTGATGTTGTCGAGGTTCTCCGGTCGGGAGAAAAAGTTCCAAACCTCTTCGAGCGGGCGCGGAATAAACTGCTTCCAAACTTTTTGCCGTACTTTCATGCGGAGTAATATTTTTGATACGGATGATAAACACCAATGTGCGAACATTGTTTACAAAAACAAAAAACAGTTTAATAAGCTGATAAACAAACTTTTAAATCACGAATTTAAACAAATTATAAAAAAAAATATTTAAAAAATACCCTGTTTTAGGTATGCGCGGTTCTGAATGATAATATATCTTTGTAGATGTATCCAAAAATGATACACCGATTTAAAAACGCATTACATAATTCCCTTAAACCGCGTAATCCCATGACAAAAGAACTTTACATGTCTCACCATGTCTGTTATGTTAGTAAAACAGACGTTTCCGTTTTCAGAAGTACAAGTTTGATTGGATCAAAGGAATGATTCCCTGCACTATTATGTGATTCGCGTAATAGCTAGGCGTATTTCCCCCATGCAGTAATAGCTATATTGCAATGAGCATTCCGTAAGGAGGATTCCAGGCAATCCAATTTCTGTTGATAGAAGCGTGTTTACAATACATAACCCATGAGCTTAGAGCAACACATCAACCAATCAATAACACATACAGTGCTGTGGCATAGCCTCCTGGCACTGGCAGCGGTCTTTCTTGTGTCTTCCCCCATTACGGCACAGAAAAATTCTACTGCATTAAATACTTGCCCGATAGAAATCAGGGCGGAGCATCTTACAACGAGCTGTCTGCAAAAAAACTTGAGCGAAGTGCCAAATCCAACAATCACTGCCGGATGCAGTGAAGTGACGAATTTGTCTTTCAATGACTCATACCATGAGTTAGCAAAAAATACAGGATTCCATACCGGCTATTTTGCGCTGGAACATTGGGAAAAGAAAAGTGGTGACGGTGGGGTAGATGTCACCGGAGCTCCCAATTGCATATTAGTTGAAGGGGCTAATATTGCTCAGGTTAGCGTTGCACCCGGTCGTACGGCGATCATTGCGATTGAAGTGCCGACCAAAGGATTCGCAACTTTTGACTGGAAAAACATTGGGGGCTCCAATCTTTTATTTTCAATCTTACAAAACCACAACAATCAATCCATACAGCGGCAGGGGTTCTGCCGTAGCGCCCTTTTACAACCAGGAGATACTTTCGCATTCCAAATTGAAAATGCCTCAGAAAGCCATTTATCTATTCAAATTGCTGACTTCGCTTTCCTGACAAATGCTGCGGGCATCATTCGGCGCGAATGGACGGCAACAACGGACAACCAAACACAGACGACATTCAATCAGTATATAGCATTCCAACAGCTGCCTCTCGCTAATATCATTTTTCCGGAAAATCTCGATGCGCAGCAAAAATCCCTCACCCCCACAAATACCGGAATGCCGGTATTTGATGAAGACGGAGAGCGCATCACACTTTATGACCAGCATGAACTGGATCAACTTAAATGTGCTTTTGCTTACACCTGGACGGATGAATGGACACTCGATGAGCAAGGCTA
This sequence comes from uncultured Saprospiraceae bacterium, assembly GCA_964517175.1. Classification (GTDB taxonomy): domain Bacteria; phylum Bacteroidota; class Bacteroidia; order Chitinophagales; family Saprospiraceae; genus JADJNW01. The sequence goes on along the minus strand of CAZFBU010000074.1, from coordinate 19,406 downwards.
CATTGTTCTGCGCCACTGGCAAGTGACGGACAAGAGCGGCAATGTACGCGAACACACGCAAATGATCCGCCCACAGGATTCATCCGCTTTGCAGAATGATTTTTCACTGCCGACCGAGCAGCCCTCGGCGGGCATTGGCAAAAAAACAAGTGCTATTTTCTTTGGTGATGATTATAATTCTCGAATAACAGCAATGTAAAGAACTTGAAGAATAGGTTTGTAAAGGGTTTCTCATACAGAAGTGAGGCAGGAGATGTAAAAGTCTCCTGCTTTTTTTGTTTAACCCCGAATATTTTCAATCGCGATAACCGGACTCTCCGACCACTCCAGCATCGCATTCATCAGTTTTGCAAACTTGAATCGCACCAAGTCCGAAGGTTTCAATGCTGCCTCGGCGATCGTGCCCTGCTTCAGCAACTGCCGCCGCCGGGTGCCGGCAAGCAGCGGCGTGACAGGCGTCAACCATTGGCTACCATCGAAAAAAGCAATGTTTGCATAGGAGGTATCCGTGAGTAAACCATTTCTGACGATCAGAATATCGTCTGCCGTTGAGCTTGCAACATGCGCTTGCAATCGGCTGCGGTCCAGCCATTTGTGTGTATATTCGATCTCGTCATCAACTACGAGTTGCAAGGTGTGAATGGGCTTGATCTGGTACGGAAGAAATGCCACCTGCCGAATTTCGGTGTCGTAAATCACCCGGCATTTATACACCGCATCACTCAGCGCATCGGGAATAGCGATGAAATTTTCCAGACTTAACGCATCTTCACAACCAAAAAGCGCCCGTCGCGAGCGATTCAGGCGCTCACTGTGATAACGCAGGTTGCAGATCTGCCGCCGCTCGATGCGAATGCTTTCCAGTAATAGGGACATAAACTTTGTCGATCAGTTCCTGATATTCTTTTTCTACCTCGCTGAAGCTGGTAATACCCCCGCCGCTTTTATACACCAACCCCTCCGGGGTGCGCTCGATGAAGCGGATCAGCACGCCGCAGTCCAGGTTTTTACCATCAAAAATGCCAACGATGCCAGTGTAAAAGCCGCGCTCATACTGCTCCGCCGCGCGGATGATCTCCAGTGTTTTTGGCTTGGGCGCGCCGCTGATGGAGCCAGCCGGCAGCATGGCGAACAAAATATCGCCCAGGCGCGAGCGGTAATCCGGCGGCAATTTCCCGGTGATTTCCGAGCTAACCTGCAGCAGTTGCTTGTCGCTGGTCGTTACTTGCTCTATGTAGCGAAAACGCTTTACCTGCACTTCCCGCGCGACCATGCTCAGGTCGTTGCGAATGAGATCGACGATGGTGTTGTGCTCGGCGGTTTCTTTTTTATCCTGCAAAATCTGTTGGGCTGCATTCGGCAAAGCCGCATCAATAGTGCCTTTCATAGGGAAAGACGCAATTTTTTCGTTTCGGATCTGCACAAAAATTTCCGGTGAAAAAACCACAAACTCATCCCGAAACCAGAGCTTGTAGCGCGCCCGGCTGTGGTGGAAAATTTCCAGCAGACTCAGATTCGTCGCGATGGGCGTAGGCGCGGTGAGGTTGACCAAAAAACTGTCGCCAGCCTGGATATGCTTTTTCACCAGATCAAATTTTTGGCGGTAAGCCGCAAACGACAGCGGGTATTTTTCAAAAAAAATGGGCTTGCGCAGCGGTTCGTACCCAGGCGCGTTTGTTTTGCCATTGATGTCGAATAAAATCTCCCCGGGCGAAATTTCCGCCAGCGGAAAAATTTGCGGTTTTTGCATCGCAAAATCTATCAGCACCAGGAAGGGCGTGCTCTGGCTGCCCAGCTCGTTCAGTGCGGCAATTGTTTCTGTGATCTGTTTTTCCAAATGTTTCAATTGTTAGCAAACAAACGAATAACAGCAGCAACCGGCAAATGGATTAAAAAAACGGAGACCGAATGCGATCGTCTTTTGCAAACAGCGGACATTTTTTTGCACGCTTCTTTCCGAACTTCGGTTAGAAAGCTATTTTTGTTCATTGCAAAAAAAAATCAGGTAACCGATATGAAGATAAAATTTACATTTGGGCTGGTGCTGCTTGTTAATTTGGCGCTGGCGCAAAATATGACCAACTTCTGGAGCGATGTCTCCGAGGAAAATATCCTCCTGCCGCGAGAATCAGAACGCGAAGTAAAAGCGACTGCTTATCGCACGCTCCAACTCAATCTGGATGATTTAAAAGCCACTTTGAAAAATGCGCCGATGGAATTCACCGGCGCTGCCCGCCGCAAGCCCCTGCACCTGTTGCTGCCGGTGCCGGATGGTACAATGGCAACCTTTGCGGTCGTCGAATCGCCCATCATGGAAGCGGGACTGGCGGCGCGTTATCCGCAGATCAAAACGTTCAGCGGCACCAACGTGGACAATCCGGCGCTCAAGGTTCGATTTGGCTATACCGGTCGTGGCTTACACGCCGTTTTCCAAACACAGCACGGGCAGGTATTTATCGATCCGCTTGCCAGTGAGCAAACCCGGTACTATCAGGTTTATTACACCAAAGATGCCATCGATTCGGTGCCGGAACAACGTTGTGGCGTCCTGGAGCATGCCGATCAGCAGGAAATCGATCACGAAGTGACCAGCACGGATGCACCCCTCCTTAAGCCGCGCAGCAGTGCCGCTGTGGATTTGCACATCTACCGCATGGGCGTGGCAACAACGGGAGAACTGGCGAACCAATTCAGGGCAAATGATAAGAACGACATCATGGACGTCGTCGCGGATTTGCTCAATCGGGTGAATGCCGTATTTGAAACCGACATCGCTACCCGGTTTGTACTGGCGGAGAATACCGACGCTGCATTTTTTCTCGATTCGGAAAATGATCCTTTCATCGCAGGCAGTAGCGTCAGTTCTTCTCTGGGGCAATCGCAGGCGGTGATCGACGCCAATATCGGCACTGCGAATTACGACATCGGGCATGTGCTGCTGGGCAACTGCCCGGGAAATGGCGCGGTGGGCGCGGTGCCCGGCGGTTTCAACGGTGCGGTTTGCAATGCCGAGCAAAAAGGCTTTGGCGTTTCCTGTGTGTTCAATATTTCGGTTTCTGCTATCGAAATTTTTGCCCACGAAATCGGGCATCAGTTCTCGGCGCGGCATAGCTGGAGCAACTGCCCACCCACCATGGAGCAGCTCGCCAGCCAGTCGGCTTTTGAACCCGGCGGCGGCAGCACGATCATGTCGTATGCCGGTTCTTGCGGCGGCCAGAATTTTCAAACCCGGGCAGATGCCTATTTTCACAATCGTTCGTTGGTCGAAATGTTCAATTACAGCCGGACGGGCGAAGGGGCTACCTGCGCCGCTGTCACCCCAACGGACAATACAGAGCCGGAAGTAACCCTCGATTACAAAGATGGTTTTTACATTCCCGTTCGCACGCCTTTTGAACTGACCGCTCGGGCAACAGATGCGGAAAATGATCCGCTGACCTACACCTGGGAGCAGTACGATCTCGGCCCCACCAGTCCGATTGGCAGCCCGATGGGCGATGCACCAACCTTTCGCAGCCTTCCCCCCGGAAGCTCGCCCACGCGCGTTTTTCCGAGAATTGAAAACCTCGTAAACAATACCACCTCACCTACGGAGGTAATGCCGACTTACGACCGCACGCTGACCTTCCGCGCCACAGTTCGCGATAATCACCCGGGTGCGGGCGCTGCCGTCTGGCGGCAGGTGCGTTTTCGTTCTACTTCATCCGCGGGACCATTTCTGGTGACGCACCCCAACGAGGATACGGTGCGCTGGACGGCAGGCTCCTACGTGCCGGTACGCTGGGATGTAGCCAATACCAATAACAACCTGGTAAAATGTAAAGCCGTTACCATCAAACTATCGCTTGACGGTGGCTTCACCTTCCCGGTTACGCTCGCAGAAGCCATGCCAAATACCGGCGAAGCAATCGTACCCGTACCCGACGTGGTGACCAATCAGGCCCGGGTGCGGGTGGAGGCGGCGGACAATATTTTCTTCGATATTTCCAACCAGAGTTTTGCCATCGAGGAAGCGACGCAGACGGCTTTCACCCTGAATGTAGCGCCGCGCACCATCAATTCGCACTGCCTGCCGGCTGCGCTGGATTTTCAGATTCAGTCCGCGGCGTTTCTGGGTTTTGAGGAGCCAATTGAACTGGAACTGATTGGCGCGGAAACACTCCCGGCGGATGCAAACGTATCTTTGTCCAAATCGATACTCATGCCCAATGAAACGGCGATGCTGTCCATTGATTTTGGCGTACAGGTACAGGACACCTTCAATCTGGAAGTCAGAGGCTATACCGAAGCGGGCGAATCCATTACTATTCCGGTGACGTTCACAACGGTGTCGAATGATTTTTCCGCCTTTCAGGTAGTAAATCCGGTGGCCGGAGAATCGGGCATTGTACTTTCTACCAATTTCAATTGGAACGCAATGGTTAATGCGGATTTCTACGATTTTGAATTGGCAAATACGCCAAATTTTACGACAAATCTGGTGGAATCCGCAACCGGAATCGCGGATACAACTTACCAGCCAATGGCATTTTTTGATGAAAATGCCCTGTATTTCTGGCGAGTTCGCCCCGGAAACGAAGCCTGCGGCTATGCAGATGATTTCCTCGGGCCGTTCACCTTCCACACGGCGACTGTTGCCTGCGAAAACACGGCTAGCACCAACGTACCGGTTATCATTTCCGGTACAGGGTTGCCAACGATCAATTCTACCCTGACGGTAACGACTTCGGGCATCATCAACGATGTCAACATCCCACTTATCAGGGGTAATTATCAACCGGTGAACAGCCTTCGCGTAAAGCTCATCAGCCCGGCAGGCACGGAAGTGGTGCTTTTCGATCAAAATTGCGGCACGACGCTGCGCTTCGAAACGGGCTTCGATGATGAATCGCCCCTGGAAATTACCTGCCCGCCGGATGATCGACTCGTGGCGCGCCCGGTAGAACCGCTGGCCGCTTTCATTGGCGAAAATACTGCCGGTACCTGGACACTGCAGATGCAGGTGGTGCGCCCCGGCTTTGGCGGAGGCGGTGCGCTGGAAAGCTGGAATATCGAGTTTTGCAGCGCTTTCGAGCCGAATGATCCTTTTATTGTTGTGAATGATACCCTGCGATTGCCCCCAAATGCCAGAAACAATATTACGTTCAATGAACTGGAAGTGCAGGACACCGATAACTCGCCCGCAGAACTGATTTACACCCTCGTGTCGTTGCCCGCGCACGGCAGGCTCACGCTGTCGGGAGCAGAACTCGCGATTGGCGCTACGTTTTCTCAGTTGGATATCAATGAATTGCGGGTTTTGTACGAACATAATGGCGATGATAATCTTACCGACCGCTTCACTTTCGTAGTACAGGATGGCACGGGCGGCTTCATTCCGATTCAACAGGCAAATATTGCAATGGATGAGAACGCAACAACGGATGTAAATGAAATTTTCAACCAAAATACAGTACGCATTTTCCCGAACCCGGCGCAGGATCGCCTGAATGTGCAACTGAGCAGCTTGCCGCAAGGTGCGTTGACGATAAGTTTGTACAATTTGCATGGACAGGAACTGCTGCGCCAGCGCTTCGACCAGGTCGCCGATATTTTACAACTCAACACTTCGGCTTTGCCGGGCGGCATGTACTTCGTCACGCTGCGAACGGAAAATGCCATTCTGACGCAGAAAGTGAGCATTCAAAGATAAAATACTTCTGAGGGGACACCTTGACGCTTCGAGGTGTCCCCCCTCAGAGATGAATGTAAAAATGCGGAGAAAGTTGAGCGTCAATGATTAGCATCAGGCTACCTTTAACACCGGATAATCAATACGTTGAATAGCATACAGAATGCAGGCTTTTACATCGGCAGGCTCCAAATCGGGCATTTCCTCGACAATTTCAGAAATATTCAATCCATTTGCCAGCAGCGATAAAACATCTGAAACACGAATACGCATGCCCCGAATACAGGGCTTTCCTCCGCACTGCTTGGGATTAGATGTGATACGTTCTAAAATTTCCTGCTCCATAATAGTTTGACTTTTCTGGAAAAACAGCAATTTACAAAAGTTAGTTCAGGTTTTTATCACCGAAAAGCCTGAGCCATTTTTCCGCAACTCCGCTTTTTCCGTTAAATTTGCTGACAAATTGATTGAAAATCACAACCTTTGCAAACATTCAGGAGATGCTGTCGCCGCTGTGGAAGCTTTAGTAATGTACAACAAGTACCGATGGCATCCAAAGTACACCCATTAGGAAACTGCGCATGAAAATCAAAGTAGGCATTTTTTTTGGTGGCCCATCCCGTGAGCGGGAAATTTCCTTCGCCGGAGGGCGTACGGTTTACGATAACCTGAACAAGGCGCTCTTTGAGCCGATCCCGGTTTTTGTCGATAGCCACCGCAATTTTATTCTACTCGACTGGCAAAACATCTACAAAGGCAGCGTGCGGGATTTCTTCCCGCCGGTCGATTTCCTGCCCGATTCGCCGCATGGTTTTCAGGTGTACCTCGAAAGCCTGGGGCAACTGTCTGCGCTGGAGCAGGAAGCCGTGATTGAAAAAATCGGCAAGCGCATCGCTCTGGAAGAGTTGCCGCAGCACATCAGCATTGCATTTCTGGCATTGCACGGCGAATACGGCGAAGATGGTCAGATCCAGCAACAACTGGACGAGCTGCACATCCCCTACACCGGCAGCGGCAGCCGGCCCAGCCAAATTGGCATGGACAAAGTGCTGCAAAAGGAACTCATGGCGCAGCGCAATTTCGCCTGTCCGAAAATTCTGACGCTGGAGCGCGCCGACTGGAGCGCCGGAAACGTGGACGATTTCTACCAAAAATCCATGGACGCAGTCGGTTTTCCGATGGTGATTCGCCCAGCCAATCAAGGCTCCTCGATTGGCGTTTCCATCATTGATGCGGAAGGCGGACTCGAAGCTTTTGAAGATTCGGTCAATCGCGCTTTTTTCCGCGAAGTGATTACAGTGCAGCGCTGGCAGGAAAGCAGCGACTTTGAGCGGGTGGATTACGTGCGCCTGCTGACGGATATTCGCGATGGCTTGGGCTTCCCGATGAATGTATATTTTCAAGGTGACCAAACGACATTTTACCACCCGGAAAAACTGCTGACCTATTTGAATGATAAAGCCGTCAATGTGGATGCCGGGCCCGATGCCTTTGTGCTGGAAGCGCATCTGAGTGAGCGGCAGGTGATAATGGAAGAATTCATCAACGGGAAAGAATTTTCCTGCATCGTCATTCGCAGGGAGGATGGCACGGTGGTCGGCTTGCCACCAACGGAAATTGTGAAAGGCTCCGAGATTTTCGATTATCGCTCGAAGTACATGCCGGGCATGTCGCGGAAGCTCACACCCATCGACCTGCCGGATGAGCAGATCAACGCCATTCGGGCAGAGGCAGAGCGCTTGTTCGAAGAATTGGGCTTTCACGTATATGCCCGCATCGATGGTTTTATCACGCCGGAAAATAAAATTTTTCTGAACGACCCGAATACCACTTCGGGTATGCTGCCGTCGTCTTTCTTTTTCCACCAGGCGGCAGAGATCGGGCTGAATCCTTCGCAATTCCTGACCTATATCCTCCGCGTTTCACTACAGGAAAGAGTGCAGGAGCACCCCGACCGGGCAACGTACAAATCGCTGTTGAAGTTATTGGATGAAAACATAACCGGACTGCAGGCAGTGGAAGCAACGCAGAAGCGCATCGCCGTCATTCTGGGTGGCTACTCTTTCGAGCGGCACATTTCGGTGGAAAGCGGGCGCAATGTGTACGAAAAGCTCGCAAGCTCTGGTCAGTATGCGCCGATGCCAGTCTTTCTGGCGGGCGAAGATGGCAATTTCCAATTCTATCACCTGCCCGTCAATCTGTTGCTCAAAGATAACGCCGATGACATTCGCGATAAAATCCTGACGTACAAGCCTCATGCGGTCATTGAAGAAATAAAGACAACTTGCGCAGACATCACCCGGAAATACGGCGCAAAGGACGTCATTTTCGAGCCGCAGGAATGCACGCTGGATGATTTGAAAAGCAAAGTGGACGGGGTATTCATCGCTTTGCACGGCCGCCCGGGCGAGGACGGGCAGTTGCAGCGCGAACTGGATAAATTCGACATCCCCTACAATGGTTCGGATGCCGTTTCTTCCGCCATTACGATCAATAAACACCGCACGCTCCACACCCTGAAGCTCAATAACTTCACCGTTACCGAGCAAATGGTGGCGAAAAAATCCGACTACGAAAGCGATGCAGCGGAGTTCTTCAGCCGCGTTGAAAGCCGCTTCCGCTACCCGATGGTGGCCAAGCCGCTGGACGATGGTTGCAGCACCGCGGTGAAGGTAATCAACTCGCGGGAACAACTGGAAGCTTATGTGCGCATGATGTTTCGGCCCACCGGGCAAGAAGGCGAAGAAGCGCGCCGCGTTTTGAAATTAAAATCGAAAGAAGAATTTCCGCGCAAGCCGGAGATTTTGTTTGAAAGCCTGATTGCCAGGGGCGATGCCGATTACTTCATGGAGATAACGGGCGGTTTGCTCACGCATTTTGAGCCGGATGGCAGCGTTCGTTACGAAATGTTCGAGCCATCGGAGACGCTGGCGAGCGGCGAGGTGCTGTCGCTGGAGGAAAAATTCCTGGCAGGCGAAGGGCAAAATATCACACCCGCCAGATTCAAACCGGATTATCACATCATCGCCGCGAAAGTAAAATCCGAACTCGAACGCGCCGCGCGCATCCTCAACGTGCAGGGCTACGCTCGCATTGATGCGTTTGTGCGCGCTTACGAAAACAACCGGGTGGAAGTCATCATCATCGAAGTGAATTCGCTGCCGGGCATGACGCCTGCGACGGCAATTTTTCACCAGGCGGCTTTGAACGGGTACAAGCCTTATGAATTTATCGACCAGATTCTGACGTTCGCCTTTCAGAAAAAAGCCGGACCGCAAGTCGTTGCAGAGCAGCCGAAGGAAATCGCCGAAGAACTCGAAGCCGTGCAGGAAATACACCCCTGGAAACCGCTGGGCGGCGTGGTGCCGGATGAAGCCGAACCCGAAGAAGAGAACAGCGGCATCAATTGGGAGGAGCGATTCAAAAACGTGTCGCCGCTTTCGCCGGCATTGCTTTGGGAAAATATCAAGATGATCGCCAATGCCATCTGGCAATTTTTGAAATCCCCGATTTTCCTGAAAAATTTTGCTGCCTGGATTCTCCTGATGGGCGCACTTTTTTTTCTGACAACGGGCTTGTTAAACCTCTACACCCGCCACAACGAGTCGGTGCAGGTGGGCAATTACATCGGTATGTCGGTGGACGAAGCCACGCGCCGCGCCAAAGACCGCAGCTTCCGGGTGGTGATTACGGATTCTATCTACATCGTTGACCAAACGCCGAATACCGTGCTGGATCAGGACCCGAAGCCGCTTTCGCGTGTAAAACAGCGCCGTCGGATTTACCTGACCGTCACCAAAAGCACACCGGATGCCGTGACTTTGCCGGAACTGGTAGGAAGCTACAATTACGACCAATACACCCGAAAACTGGCACAACTGAACATTCGCTACCGCATTCGCGAGCGGCAATTTGATTCCAAACTGGAAGAAAATACCATCCTGCATTTTTATCATAATGATCGGAAAATTATGGACGCCGATTTGCGGCAAGGCATCAAAGTGCCGATGGGCAGCACGCTTGAATTTGTCGTCACCGAGCGCAATACGGGCTATGTGCCCATTCCCGACCTGGTGTGCAAAACTTACGAAGCGGCGCAATTTCTCATTAGCGCCAACAACTTGTCGGTAGGCAATATTTACGGCGAAGTGGCGGATATGAACAGCGCTTACGTCTGGCGGCAAGAGCCGGAGTATGTGCCCGGGCAGAATATCCGCATGGGCGAGCAGATCACGATTTATCTGACGCAGGACCGCCCGGATGGCTGCCCGGCGGAGGATGACCTGAACCTGATCGAAGAGACGCAGCGGGATACGACCGGTGGCAACCTCGACGGTTCGTCGGGTGATGGCAATGACGGGAATTAAGCAAAACAACAAAAGTCTGAATTGCTCGTTCTCATTCCAGCCTTGCCTGGCGCAGGCAACTATGTTTTAGCTACAATTTTTCCTATGAAACAACGATTCTACTTATTCTTTCTATTGATGATTTTAATAGCGGGCAATGCAAACGCTCAAGAGCTGATACCGCTCTCCGGCAATCCGGTTTTGCAACGCCATGCCGATGAAATGGATCAGGAACTGCCCAAAGCGCTGCGCGGACGGAATCGCGCCATTGCCAAAAACAACGAGGCGTGTCCGATAGAAAATCCGGATGAAAACTATGTCTTCTCTGGCGAAACCCTGCGCATTCCAATCGCAATTGATACTGTCGGGCTGGGCGATACGACTGGCACTTTCGCCTGTGTGAATTGTACAACCCTGCAATTCGGCACTGCTTCGGTAGATGGCGATGCCCTGGTTTATACGGGCAATGCAGCCGTTGAAGGCGCAAAGGAGGACGTTCAGGTGGAATTTTGCAACGTGAACGGCTGCCGCGAACGCACCTACCGGATCGTCGTGCGCCGCCGGGGGCAGGTGCACTTTCAGGAGCGCGTGCAACTCGCCCCGGAAGGTTTTTCTTCGCTCCCGGCGAATGCTTCCCTGCTGCCGGGCCGCAGAGCTATATGCCACACTTTTTTGGATTGTGCGGATGACTACGAGGGGCGGGGGCAGCAAGTGGCTTTCACTGCCGACGAGCAAATCAATCGCGTCATTTACCAGGCTAGCCGCTATGCGGGTATCGATTCGGTGTGTCTGGTGCTTTGCGATACCTTCTCCGTTTGCGATACATTTAAATTCGCTTACCGCATCATCAGCGACACCCTGCGCCTGCCTTTCATGGATGATTTTTCCTACGAAGGCCCGTTTCCGACCAAATCGCACTGGCTCGATCCCGATGCTTTTGTAAATTTTGATATTGCCAAAGACCCGCCCTCTTTGGGCGCCGCTACGTTTGACGGACTCAACAACCGGGGGCAACCCTACGGCAACAGCTACGGCGAAGCCGATTTTCTGACCTCCAAATACATCGACCTGCGCGGCGTGCCTGGCGATGTGGTGCTCACCTACTGGCTGCAGCGCGCCGGTTTTGGCGACCGACCGGAACCTGCCGACTCCATGCTCCTGGAGTTTAAAAATCGCAATGGCGAGTGGGTGTATGTGCGCAGCTTTGAAGGAATACCGACGTTTCTGCCCAATTCGGAAATCGAACCCTTTCAGTTCTACCGCGATACCATCCCAACGCAATTCAAACACGCCGGTTTTCAGTTCCGGTTTAAAAACTTCTCCGAACGCACCGGCCTGCTCGACGTCTGGAACCTCGACTACGTGCGGGTGGATAATAACTTCACGGATTCTGTTTTCAATGACATCGCGTTCACCCGCCTGCCCGATTTCATTCTGAAAAATTATACGAGCATGCCCTGGCAGCATTTTCAGGAGATCACCACCGCCGAACTGCGCGACTCGCTCATCGTCAATATCTGGAATCATTCCAACCAGCCGCTAAGCGCCAGCCCTTCCTCGGCGAGGTTGCGCGAACCACAGGCGAATGTCAGTGTTTTTGGCGCAACACTTTTCAACGGCTTGGAAGCAAACATCGAAAATGGCAGACCACTGCGGCGAAGTTATTCCCTTTCCAACGATTCGACCGGTTTTCCTTCTGTTTTTGGGGATTTTACGCAAATCATGGCCGGACCAGCTTTTGACAACCTCGAACGGCAAGCGTTTCTCCTGGAGTATTCCTTTGTCAGCACCGGGCAGGTCAGCACACCGGGCTACGAAGCGGTCGGGCGCAACAACGGCGTTCGGCGCTACACCTATTTCGACAACTACTTTGCCTACGACGATGGTACTGCCGAAGCGGGCTTCATCGCGCAAACCGGTGTGCAGGTAGCCGTGCAGTACGTGGCACAGGTGGAGGACTCCCTGCGTGCCATTCAGTTTAACTTTCCGCACACCACGATTGACGTGTCGGATCAGGAATTCAACCTGAAAGTCTGGATCGGTGAGTTGGATGATGATCCGGAATACGAAGATATTTTTCTGCGCCCCATTTACACCGACCTGGTGTTTGATACGCTGCAAGGTTTTACAACCTACGTGCTGCGAGAGCCGCTCTATCTGCCGCAGGATACTTTTTACATCGGCTGGGAACAGGAAACCACCTGCACCGGCACCAAATGTATTCCTATTGGTTACGACCGAAATTCGCCTCAGGGCAAGCAGTTCATCTTCCGCAACTTGCGGGGCACCTGGGAGGCGTTTCGCAGCGAACCCACGCTGGCATTTTTCCCGGCGGGTGCGCTGATGATTCGTCCGATCGTGGGCAATGAAACACCGCCGCCGACCACCTCGACCGATGACGTAGTTCAGCAAGAGCGAAACTTCCGGCTTTTCCCGAATCCGGCGCGCTCGGTTTTGAATGTGCAGCCACTGTCTGGTTTTTACGAAGATTATGATTATCAATTATTTAGCGCGACCGGGCAGTTGCTTCGGCAAAACAGATTGCCATCACAGATTGACGTCAGCGAACTGGCACCGGGCATGTATTTTTTAAAAATTGCGGAGCGCCGTACGAACCAAGTCTGGAATGAAAGGTTTATTATCTCAGAATAAACAAGTGACCGCGTGCAGTCACTGAAAAATAACAGAATATGGATATCACCGTCAAAGAACTTAAAGATAAACTCGATAAAGGCGAGCATTTCGTGTTGATTGATGTGCGCGAGCCATACGAGCACGAAGAATTCAACGTTGGTGGAGAGCTGATTCCGCTAGGCAATATTCCGGCTTCGCTTGAAGATCTGGAAGATCATAAAGAAGAAGAAATCGTACTGTATTGTCGCTCCGGACGACGCAGTGCTACGGCACAGGAACTCATGCGGCAGGTGGGTTTCAAAAACGTACGCAACCTGGAGGGCGGCATGCTGGCCTGGGTAGAAACCTTCGGTGCGTGACAAGCGCAAGTAATTGGTTGTCAGATTTTTATACACTAACAACCAATCCTTCCCTACTTATTCTGCTTCCCGCTTCTGATGCACGTATGCTTCAATTCCTTTGTTTTTCAACTCCGCAACCAGGTTTCTGGCTTCCGATTCGCTGCGGAAGCGATCCACCATGACCACAGCGTACGCGCCCCGGTTGAAGGGTTCTACGGCAGCGCTGCGGTAACCCAGGCTGCGGATTTTGCTGGCGTGGCTTTCGGCATTGCTCTTGATGCTGAAGGATCCGGCCAGCACCAGGTATTCGCCGGTACTGCTGGTCGTTGTGCCTGGCGGGTTGTCGTAAGTTTCCGTACGCGACGAACCAGCGCTTGATTCGGAAGGAGCGGGCTCGCTGTCCGTAGCGTTCAAATCTCCGGCGTCCGCCGGGAAATCTTCCGTGGGCGGCAGTATCTGGCTGGTATCCTGCAAATAATCGTAATCATAATCTTGATACGAATCATCGGCGGCGCTTTCCTGCTTCGTCAGGTCATTTTCCTGGTTGCGAAACTGAATGGAACGGTAAATGATGAACCCCAGTGCTGCAACGCACACAACGATGATTCCAAGTGTCACGTAGTCTAATCTGGACATATCGATTGGTTTTTGTTAGCAATTTAATGATATTTTCGCAAAATAAAACGTACGGCTATATTTTATCAGGAAAATTTTCTTTGCTGAGCCATTTTATAGAGCTACCTGCCTTGAAAAGATACGCCATGTTTTATCGAAATCAGCAGTGTTCCAATCGTAAATGCTTGTTTTTGCCACGGTTTGTCGAAAAAAAAGGCAGGTTCATCAAGTCGATTTGCAACCTTTTTCATGTAGGCACATCTTTGCAGATAAGAAATCATTTTTAAATCAAACCCGACTGTTTTATGAAGTACGCAAGCTTTGTAATGGCACTACTGTTGTCATTCGCAATCACCCTGCCGTTGTCGGCAAATGACCTTCCCGAGAACCCCGATATCACCCTGCGCGTTGAAAAAAGCAAGGAAAAAGTGGTGGATGTAAGACTGTTGAACCTTCAGCAGAAACTGACTTATATCTCGATCACAACGCTGAATGGCGCAGACACGTTTTTCCGGGAGTCTGTCAATAATCACAATGGCTACACGAAACGCTTTGATTTGAGCGACCTGCTTCCCGGCAAGTACATCCTGACTGTGAAACAAGGTGATAAAAAGATTCGACAAGTCATCGTTATTGATGCCGAGCAAGGTATGATGCTATCCAACATTGTTGGTTAATCCATCGCTTTTTTAATGAGAGATATGATAGTCAGGTCTTCGGCACAGGCGGAAGACCTGCTTTTCGTTTACAACTGTGCATTCTCAATAATAGTCGCATAGCCTTGTCCTACGCCGATACACATTGTCACCAGTGCATATCGCTTGTTTTGTTTTTGCAATTCCAGGGCTGCCGTGTGTAAAATGCGCGTGCCACTCATGCCCAGCGGATGCCCGATGGCGATGGCGCCTCCGTTAGGATTGATGCGTGGATCATCATCAGCGATGCCCCACTGGCGCGTGCAGGCCAGCACCTGCGCGGCGAAAGCTTCGTTGATTTCGATGATGTCCATGTCTGCAAGGGTTAATCCTGCTTTTTTCAGGGCCTTCTCGGTAGCAAATACCGGTCCGATGCCCATGGTGCGCGGCTCTACGCCCGCCACGCCGGAGGCGACGATTTTTGCCAGGGGCTTGAGTTGGTATGTCTTTACTGCCTCTTCCGAAGCGACGAGCATGGCGGCCGCGCCATCGTTCAAGCCAGAGGCATTACCGGCCGTTACCGTGCCGCCGTCCTCTGCTTTTTTGAAAGCAGTTCTTAATTTTGCCAGAACCTCCAGCGTCGTTTTAGGTTTTATAAATTCATCGTCTTCAAAAATGACAGGATCGCTCTTGCGTTGAGGAATTTCTACCGGCGTAATTTCTTCACCCAGCCGCCCGCTTCGCTGCGCCGCCGCCGCTTTCATTTGCGACCAGTAGGCGAATTTGTCCTGATCCTCCCGGCTGATGTTGTATTTTTCCACCAGATTTTCCGCCGTTTCGCCCATGGCATCGGTGCCGAATAATTGGTGCATTTTCGGATTGACAAACCGCCAGCCAAAGCTGGAATCATGCATTTGAGCATCATTGCCAAAGGGTTGGGCGCTTTTGGAAATCACCCAGGGGCCGCGGGTCATGTGCTCTACCCCACCGGAAATGAACAGCTCGCCGTCGCCGGTTTGGATCGCCCGATGCGCCTGAATGACTGCCGACATGCCCGAGGCGCAAAGCCGGTTTACGGTTTCGCCGGGTACGGTAAAAGGCAGCCCGGCCAGCAGCAACGCCATACGGGCAACGTTGCGGTTGTCTTCGCCTGCCTGATTGGCGCAGCCCATAATGACGTCGTCGATTTTATCTTTGGGAACACCCGGGTGGCGTTCGAGTAGTTGCCGGATGACCAGCGCCGCCAGATCATCGGTGCGTACCGGAGCCAACGTACCGCGGAAACTGCCCACCGGCGTTCGGATGGCGTTAATAATAAAAGTGTCTTTCATACTTGGGTGCTATTTGATTAGGATAATAATCGCTGATTCTATTTCTTTACATTTTAAAGTACAAGTGTAGAATAAATTTGTTGGGGGGTCAACAAAATTTTATTCCAAAATACGCATTATATTTCGGTCTGAATTCTATAAACTTTTGTAATCAAAAAAACGTATTAATTATGAGGTTGTTACAAATAATGACGGTAATTGCATTTGGTGCGCTGCTGGCAGCTTGCGGCGATAATACCGAACAATCACAGGCGCAGCAAAAAGCCTGGGAAGAGATGATGGAAGTGCATGATGAAGTGATGCCCAAGATGGGGGAAATCAGTCGGCTGCGGCGGGAACTAACTGCAAAAATGGAGGCGCTTGATTCTACCGAGACGGAAAAAATCGAGACAATCGATGCCACGTTGGCACAACTTGACGGCGCTGATATTGGTATGATGGACTGGATGGGTGATTTACAGCAGCTTTCCACTTTGCGCGAAAACAACAGTCACGACGAAATTATGGCCTACCTGGAGCAGGAAAAAGAGAAAGTTCAAAAAGTAAAGGAAAATATGCTGAACGCTATCGAAGCCGGCAATCAAATGCTAGCCTCCTTCGGAGAAGACGCAGAACAAAACGAAGAATAGCAGCGGGAGCAGGCAGATTGATTTTTTCTTCAAAAATCCTTGCTTTTCTGGTCAAGGGCTTGTTATTTGCAAGTCCATTTCAACGAACGGCTCTGATGGCAAATCAGAGCATTTTTAATATAGCGGAGAAAAATTTCTGATAATTCCACGAGAAAATTTCTATTAACAAATGAGTGACTTTTCGTTTATTTCAAACGCACATCCGAATTATATAGAATCCCTGTACGATCAGTATCAGCAAGATCCGGAGATGGTAGAAGCCAGCTGGCGGTACTTCTTCAAAGGGTATGAATACGCCGGGCAAGGCAATGGCCATGCCGAGGGCGCGACGGCGCTTTCGCCCGAACAAATCAAAGAGGAACTGCGCGTACTGGCGCTGATTTTCGGCTATCGCAACCGGGGGCACTTACTCTCCACGACCAACCCCCTGAAACCGAGGCGAGATCGAAAGCCAACCCTGGACCTGAGTGATTTCAACCTTTCGGAAAAAAGCCTGGATAAAGTCTTTACCGCCGGAGAAGAAATCGGGTTAAAAAATGCAACCCTCCGCCAGATCATTGAGCGGCTCCATTATGTTTATTGCGGCAATATTGGCTTTCAGTTTCAACACATTCAGGATCGCGAAAAACGCCGTTGGATACGCACCCGGGTGGAACAACTGCAAACCGAGAACGGCTTCGGATTTTCGCCGGAAAAGAAGCGCCGCATTTTGGAAAAACTGAACGGCGCGGTCGTATTTGAGGAATTTTTGCATACAAAATTTCTCGGTCAGAAGCGCTTCTCGCTGGAAGGAGGCGAAAGTACGATTGTAGCGCTGGACGGTATCATCAATACCGCTGTGGAAGGAGGCGTAGAGGAAGTGGTGATCGGCATGGCGCACCGCGGACGGTTAAATGTACTGGCAAACATTCTGGGCAAGACCTACGAGCAGATATTCACCGAATTTGAGGGCGATATGCCGGAGAATCTCAGCTTTGGCGATGGTGACGTGAAGTACCACCTCGGCTACTCTTCGCAGGTGAATACACCTTCCGACAAGTCGGTTTATCTCAAATTAGTGCCAAATCCTTCGCATCTGGAAGCCGTTGATCCGGTGGTGGAAGGTTTTGCGCGCGCCAAAGCAGATATTCTGTACGACAGCTATTACGACAGAATACTGCCCATTCTCATTCACGGCGATGCGGCCATCGCCGGGCAGGGCGTAGTATATGAAGTGGCTCAAATGAGCAAACTCAAAGGCTATTATACCGGTGGAACAGTTCATTTTGTAATTAATAACCAGATTGGTTTTACGACTGATTTTGACGATGCGCGGTCATCTGTCTATTGCACAGGCGTGGCGAGTACGATTCAGGCGCCGGTTTTTCATGTAAATGGCGACGACCCGGAGGCTGTGCAGTTTATTTCCGAATTGGCGATTGCTTATCGTCAGGAGTTCAACAGCGATGTCTTCATTGATATGGTTTGCTATCGCAAGCACGGACACAATGAAGGCGACGACCCGGAATATACCCAGCCGGAGATGTACAAATTTATCAAGGAACACAAAAACCCACGGGAGTTGTATTCGGAAAAACTCATCGAACGCGGCGACGTGGACAAAGCACTGGCAGATGAGATGGAAAAAGATTTTCGCAAACTCCTGCAGGACCGTCTGGATGAAGTAAAGGAAAACGAACTGGACTACGAATACCAGGAATCGGAATTGGCCTGGAAAAAGCTAAAGCGACCAAGCGAAATCAACCCGGAGGACTTCGACGAATCGCCGGAGACCGGCATCGACCGGGCACAACTAGATAAGATTCTGCAACATCTGACCACGATTCCTAATGGATTCAATCCGCTGCCCAAGTTCAATCGCTTGCTGAAATCTGCCAAGAAAAAAATTGACGAAAGCAACCTGGATTGGGCGCTGGGCGAACTCTCGGCTTACGCGAGCATCCTCATGGAAGGGCGCGACGTGCGCATGAGCGGTCAGGATGTGAAGCGCGGTACCTTCTCGCACCGGCACTCGGTACTGCACGACGCAGAGACTTATGAAGAATTAAATCGCCTGGACAACATTCAAGATGAACAGGGGCAGTTTAGAATTTTTAATTCTCTGCTTTCAGAATTTGGCGTGTTGGGGTTTGAATATGGCTATTCGATGGCATCGCCCGATAGTCTGGTAGTTTGGGAAGCGCAGTTTGGCGATTTTTATAATGGTGCACAAACCATTGTTGATCAGTTTATTACTGCCGGCGAAAGCAAATGGCATCGCATGAGCGGACTGGTAATGCTATTGCCGCATGGCTACGAAGGTCAAGGTCCGGAGCACTCCAGTGCTCGCCTGGAACGCTTTTTGCAAAATTGTGCGGAATACAATCTGACGATTGCGAACGTGACCAAGCCGGCGAACTTCTTCCACCTAATGCGGCGTCAGTTGGCTCGTCCTTTCCGCAAGCCGCTGGTGGTGATGTCGCCAAAATCGTTGTTACGTCACCCAAAATGCGTATCCGACCTTGCTGATTTTGAGGCAGGTACGAAGTTTCACGAAGTGTACGACGACGCAAGAGTGAAGGATGCGAAGAAAGTGAAGCGCGTGCTGTTCTGTTCGGGTAAGATTTACTACGACCTGCTGGAAGAACAAGAAAACAGCAAGCGCGACGATGTAACGATTGTGCGGCTGGAGCAGCTGTATCCTTTCCCGGAAAAGCAGCTGGAGTCGATCTTTGAGAAATATGCAAAGGCCAAGTGCTATTGGGTGCAGGAAGAACCGGCGAATATGGGCGCATGGCAGCATATCAAACGCTTCTGTCCGGATCGGGATTTCACCTTAGTCTCGCGCAAAGCGAGCGCTTCGCCTGCGACTGGCTTCAAGAAAAAGCACGATAAGGAACAGGCAGAACTGGTAGCGCAGGCTTTCGCCAAATGACATGCACATTTGTTAGGTGATTGAAGGGCAAATTTCTCGCAAATGAAAATTTGCCGCTCATTTTTGAATTATTTGCGGTATTTTGTTGTTTAAAATGCAAATAAACGGATAATGGCTTCGGAGTTAAAAGAAAAAGTCAGCTTTTTGGAGGAAACGCTCAATCGTTTTATCATCAACAGTGATAAGACATTGTATCGTTTAGCCAAAACAGTCGAAGACCTTAGCGACGAGGTGAAGGACTTCAAAGACGAGATGAAGGACTTCAAAGACGAGATGAAGGACTTCAAAGA
>CAZFBU010000073.1:7942-21552 GCA_964517175.1 uncultured Saprospiraceae bacterium | reverse complement strand
TTGAATATATGAACGAGTTTTCATATTTTTATCCCACACTCAAATTGAACAACCAAATAAAATGTAACCGCGACACAAACAAGGCAAACATATTTTTGCTTTTTGCGCGCACATTTTCCTGAGTATTCGCCCTTTTGTTATAAGCATTTTTGAAAAAGCATTAGCAGTTAAATTTTATTCCGTCCTTATCTATGAAATGGACAAAATATCTGCCAATAGCAGAATGGCTGGGCGATTACAACAAGGCTACTTTCCAAAATGACTTTATAGCCGGTCTCACGGTATGTGTGATACTCATTCCGCAAGGTATGGCCTACGCGCTGCTCGCGGGCATGCCGCCGATTTACGGCTTGTACGGTGGGTTGGTTCCTTTATTTTTGTATGGCGTACTGGGAACTTCCCGGCAGCTTTCCATCGGTCCGGTAGCTATCTCTGCGCTGCTGGTGCTGGCGGGTATTAGTCAATTGGCAGAGCCACGAAGTGCAGAATATATCATGTTGGTCATCACTACGGGTTTGTTAGTTGGTGTTTTACAAGCGGCGTTGGGCTTCGTGCGGCTGGGATTTCTGGTTAATTTCCTTTCCCATCCCATCATTATAGGATTTACTTCGGCAGCAGCGATTATCATTGCTATTAGCCAGCTCCAATATCTTTTCGGCTTTTCAATTCCCCGGTTCGATCATTTTTACGAAACGGTAGGCTACGCTTTTATGCATTTGCAAGAGATTCACTGGCTTTCCTTTGTCATCTGCGTTAGTGGCGTGATGATTATGCTGGTTTTGCGCCGCATTAGCCGGGCTATCCCCAATGCATTAATCGTTACGATCATTGGGATTCTGGTTGTTTGGATATTCCAGCTCGATCAGCATGGCGTTGCAGTAGTGGGTGAAATTCCGGGCGGGGTTCCGAAATTTGAAACGCCAACAATCAGTCTTGATATTTTAAGATCAACTTTACCGACGGTACTCACCGTTACGATTATTTGCATTGTCGAATCCATTAGCATTGCCAAAGTCATGGAGGCGAAGAATCGCGACCATAAAGTCGATCCCGATCAGGAATTGATCGCTATGGGCATATCCAAGATCGGTGGCGCTTTTTTCCAGTCCTTGCCCACTTCCGGCAGCTTTACGCGTTCGGCCATCAATAATGAAGCGGGTGCCAGGACGGGCATGGCTTCGATCATTACTTCCATTGGGGTAGCGCTTACCCTCATTTTTCTGACACCACTGTTCTACTATTTGCCAGAGGCAATATTAGCATCAATAATCCTGGTGGCGGTGAGGAGCTTGTTTGACTTGCCGGAAGCTATTCATCTGTGGAAAACGCATCGGCAGGATTTTGCCCTGATGCTCATTACCTTTTTATTTACGTTGACACTGGGCATCGGCGAAGGCGTTCTAACTGGAGTCGTATTGTCGCTATTAATGACGATTTACCGCACCGCAACGCCGCATGTTGCCGTTCTGGGTAAAATTCCAAATACCTATCATTATCGAAATACCACGCGTTTTCCGGAAGCTATTGAGCATGAAGCTATTCTCATTCTTCGCTTCGACGCGCCGCTTTTCTTTGGCAACGCCAGTTATTTCAAAGACACGATTAAATCCCTGATTGCAGATCGGCAGGAAAAACTACAACTACTGATATTGGATGCGGCAAGTATTACGGATATGGATTCTACAGGACTAAGTGCACTGGAGGAAATATCTAATTCTCTAAAAGAAGAGGATGTGAAATTTTATATATCCGGCGCTATCGGTCCCGTGCGGGACTTGCTGCACCGGGCGGGTGTCATGGAAAAAATCGGCGAGAAAAATCAATTCATGTACGTAAATGACGCCGTGCGTTATTTCAAGCAGCATGAATATGAGGAAGATATCGAATGGACTCAAAATGCAATTCAAACAAACATAACAAAAGGTAAAAATTAGTAAGATGAAATACGGATTTATAATTGACAATCGGAAGTGCATTGGCTGCCATGCCTGCACAACCGCCTGCAAATCAGAGCACAATGTGCCCATCGGGGTCAATCGTACCTGGGTGAAGCAGGTGGAAAAAGGAGAATTTCCCGACACGCGCCGTTTGTTCTCGGTGATGCGTTGCA
Organism: uncultured Saprospiraceae bacterium; assembly: GCA_964517175.1. Classification (GTDB taxonomy): domain Bacteria; phylum Bacteroidota; class Bacteroidia; order Chitinophagales; family Saprospiraceae; genus JADJNW01. The sequence continues at coordinate 19,442 of CAZFBU010000073.1, read as the reverse complement.
ATCATTGTACGGACGCGCCCTGCGTGGAAATCTGCCCGACAGAAGCATTATATACCAGGGAAGACGGCATCGTCGATTTCGACAACGACCGCTGCATCGCCTGCAAATCCTGCATGCAAGCCTGCCCGTACGATGCGCTTTACATCGACCCGGAAACCCACACCGCCGCCAAGTGCAACTACTGCGCGCACCGCGTGGATATTGGTCTGGAGCCGGCGTGTGTGAATGTGTGTCCGGAACACGCGATCATCTCCGGGGATATGGACGATCCGCATTCGGAAATTTCGGAACTGCTTGGCCGCCAGCAGGTTTCCGTACGCAAAGCGGAAAAAGGCACGAAACCCAATCTTTTCTACATTGACGGGGACGAAGCTTCTTTGAATCCATCGGAGACGGAAAACACCGGCGAGTATTTTTGGAATTCGCAGACATTGGGTGTTGGACATTTCGCAAAAGAAGCGGAAAAAATGGCATTCTCGAATGGCGATGTCATCTCCGCCGTTCTGGAAGCGAATAATCAATACACGACCGCTGGCGAAGTCGCGAAGAACGGTCCGCAGAAGTCCATCGCTACGATCATGGGCAAGGAGGCGCGCCGCATTTATGATACGCCGAATAAAGGCATCCTTTGGGGCTGGGAAGTATCGGGTTACGTGTTGACCAAAGCAATCTCCGCCGGCGCATTCTTGATTCCCTTCCTGGCAATGGTGTTCGGCTGGGCAAAAGCCACGACGGAAACCGAGTGGTGGAGCTATGGCCTGGGGCTGGCATTTTTGGCAGCGACCGGCTTGCTGTTGATTAAAGACCTCGATCAGCCGGGCAGATTTGTGTATGTGCTGCTGCGTCCGCACTGGACGTCTTGGCTGGTGAAAGGTGGCTACACGATCACGGCGTTTGGCGGCTTGCTGACGATTTTAGCCGTCTCGTTGTTCTTCGGCTGGGATGCGCTGAAATTCGCGCTAAGCTGGATTACGGCAATCGTGGCGGTGCTGGTGGCTATTTACACGGCGTTCCTGTTTGCGCAGGCAAAAGGTCGCGATTTTTGGCAAAGCCCATCGCTGGCGTTGCACATGCTGGTGCACGCGTTCATGGCGGGTGCGGCGGCATTTATGATCGTGGCACTGTTTACGGATGTTTCGGCGGATTGGACGACCTATTTGAAAAATATGCTTTTCGGAGCAATTGGCTTTAACCTGCTGGTGATCTTATTTGAATTGACGACGACGCACCCGACGGTAGATGCCAAACGCACGGTGGAGATGATTACGAAAGGTCGCTACGCCCGGATGTTCTACCTCGGGTCACTGCTCGTGGGTAATGTTTTACCAATTGTATTGCTCATTTTCGGCGCTGGCAATCCATTGGTGATGGCGGCTGCCGGGGTTGCAGTTTTGGTGGGCATTTACGTTACCGAACACATTTGGGTGGAAGCACCGCAGCGTATTCCTTTAATCTAATCTATTGAAAAAGAAAAAGATATGACACGAAAACATTCATTCATCGAACAAATAGCCGAAAAATTAGGACTGATTCCCAATTTGCATAAAAACCGGGAACCGAACCTCGAACGGCTTACCGAGGCGGGCGATCTGACCAAGTTTCCGCCGATGGAGCAGTGGCACGACTGGACGGAATACGAAGCGCAGGAGCACCCGAAGCGGGTGAAGAAAAATTACACCATCGTACCGACCACCTGCTTCAACTGTGAAAGCGCCTGTGGTTTAACGGCTTACGTGGATAAAGAAACGAATGCCATTCGCAAATTTGAAGGCAATCCGTATCATCCGGGCAGCCGTGGTCGCAACTGCGCCAAGGGTCCGGCAACGATCAATCAAATTACCGATCCGGATCGCATCCTGTATCCCCAAAAACGCGTCGGCAAGCGGGGGGAGGGCAAATGGGAACGCGTAAGTTGGGACGAAGTACTTGACGACATTGCCGCTCGCATCCGCAAAGCCCTCCAGGAGGGACGCAACAACGAAGTGGCGTACCACGTGGGACGACCGGGACACGAAGGCTACATGGATCGAATCCTGCAAGCCTGGGGCGTGGATGGGCACAATAGCCACACGAATATCTGCTCTTCGGGTGCGCGTTTTGGTTACAACCTCTGGTACGGTTACGATCGCCCGTCGCCCGACCATGCCAATGCGAAGTTCATTTTGCTGATCTCGGCGCATTTGGAGAGCGGGCACTATTTCAACCCGCACGCGCAGCGTATCATTGAGGGTAAAATGAAAGGCGCGAAGCTGGCCACGATGGATCCACGCTTGTCGAATACGGCGAGTATGTCGGACTATTGGATGCCAACTTATCCAGGCTCGGAGGCGGCGGTACTGCTGGCGATGGCAAAAGTCATCCTGGATGAGGGTTTGTACAATCGCCCATTTTTGGAAAACTGGACCAACTGGCAGGAGTATTTGCAAAAACGACACCCGAATGTGGCGGTGACGTTTGAAAATTACATCGAAAAAATGCGCGAAGAATACGCGGAGTTTACACCGGAATTTGCCGAAAAGGAAAGCGGTGTGCCTGCGGATCGCGTAGTGGAAGTGGCACGTGGCATTGGAGAAGCGGGTGAGCGTTTTGCTTCGCACAACTGGCGCAGCGCGGCGAGCGGCAACCTCGGCGGCTGGGCGGTTTCGCGTTGTTTGCACTTCCTGCAGGTGCTCACGGGTAGCGTCGGAACGGTGGGCGGTACTTCCCCAAACAGTTGGAACAAATTCAAGCCGACATTTTTTGACAATCCACCGGCGCAGAAATTCTGGAATGAATTGCATTTTCCAAATGAATATCCGCTGGCATTTTTTGAAATGAGCTTCCTTTTGCCACACTTTCTAAAAGAAGGTCGCGGTAAAATGGATGTGTATTTTACGAGGGTATTCAATCCGGTATGGACGTACCCCGACGGCTTTAGCTGGATGGACTCCTTGCTGGATGAAAATCAGGTCGGGATGCACATTGCGCTGACGCCCACCTGGAACGAAACGGCTTTCTTTGCGGATTATGTGCTGCCGATGGGACACTCCGCCGAGCGGCACGACATCAACAGCTACGCTACGCATTCCGGCACGTGGATTGCTTTCCGCCAACCGGTATTGCGCGAAGCCGCACGGCGAGCAGGTAAGCAAGTCGAGTTTACTTACGAAGTGAATCCGGGTGAAGTCTGGGAAGAAGACGAATTCTGGATTGAATTGAGCTGGCGCATTGATCCGGATGGCAGTCTGGGCATTCGCAAGCACTTTATTTCGCCTTATCGTCCGGGTGAAAAGATCAACATCGACGAGTATTATCAATACATTTTTGAACATACGAAAGGATTGCCGGAAGCCGCGAAGAAAGAGGGCTTAAGCGAACTGGAATACATGCGAAAGTACGGCGCATTCGAGGTGGAAAGGCACGGTTATCAGAAGCATTTGAAAAAGCTTTCCGATAAGGAAATGCAGGGCGCTACGGTGGACGAGCAAACGCAGGTCATCACCAAAAATGGCAATGAAATTGGCGTAATGGTGAACGGTACGCCCTGCGTGGGCTTCCCGACGCCGTCACGGAAGAACGAATTTTACTCTCAAACGATGGTCGATTGGGGTTGGCCGGAATATGCGACGCCGACCTACATCAAGAGTCATATCCATCCGGAAAATCTGGATAAGGAAAAAGGCGAGTACTGCCTCGTGCCCACTTTCCGCTTGCCAACGCTCATTCACTCGCGTTCGGGTAATGCCAAGTGGCTGACCGAAATCTCCAACCGCAACCCGATCTGGATGCACCCGCAAGATGCGAAGCGTTGGGGCTTCAAGACCGGCGATCTGGTACGTTTGAATACGGACATCGGCTACTTCGTCGATAAAGTCTGGGTGACGCAAGGCATGAAGCCGGGCGTGGTGGCTTGTTCGCACCACCTCGGACGCTGGCGCCGCAAGCAGGACGCCGGCAATCGCTGGGCGACCAACACGGTGGATATCGTTTCCAATGGCAAAGGTGGCTACCGCATGTCAACGGTTTCCGGTATTCGACCATTCAACAGCGACGACCAAGACAGCAAGCGCATTTTCTGGACGGATGGTGGTGTGCATCAGAACATTACCCATGCCGTTCACCCCGATCCGATCAGCGGTATGCACTGCTGGCACCAGCGCGTGCGCATCGAGCGACCGCACCCGGAAGACAAGTACGGCGACTTATACGTCGATACGAACAAAGCGCACGAGAACTATAAGGAGTGGCTGAAAATGACCCGCCCGGCACCGGGACCGAATGGCTTGCGCCGACCGCTCTGGTTCAAACGGGCACTGCGACCAGCCGAAGAGACATTTTATATCGGAAATGGCAACGGCAAACTGAATGCGGGCGAAACCATAGAAAAAGAAGGGAAAGCCTGATTTTCAGAGAGCCATTCGCAAAATGGGACGTAAAGAAGCTGATCTGGTGTCATGCCGGATCGGCTTTTTGGCTTGGTTGAACTTGTTTTTGGGAAGAATGGCTGCCGGAACGAAAGCAGATTGTAGATAAAACACAGGCGAACCTTACTTAGAATGAATTTAAATTACGGGTTGCAAACAAAATGTGGATAAAAAAGCGTTATAAATTATTACACGACATACGGATAAAGTTTATTTTTATATTTTACTAGCAAGGCATTGTAATCCGAACGTGAAAAGATAATCCATATTTTATGGAACACCAGATATCTATTTTAGAAGCGCTGGAACGTAAAAATATTTTCATTAGCGTACGTCCTAACCGTTTGTACGAGTCTGGCTCTTCGGATAAAAGAGGCTTCCGCCTTGTATTGTCCATCACTGCCGATAAAAGTGAAGGAAAAACCATTCTAAGGAAAATAGAATCCGGAATTTCAAAAGCAGATATCAAAATTGTAGAGAACATCGATAACTCGGTTGCTCACTTACTCCTGTACTGCAAAGACGCGGTAATCGTCGAAAAAGTACTCGAAGACTCGATCAACGGGCATACACTGCGAAGCAGCACGCGTTATGTTCGGGTGGATAAAAAGGAGCTGCTGGAAAAAGCCCGGAAATCGTATGATTTTCATTCCAAGTCCTAATTTTAGCTGATCTTCTTGCCTGATAGTATATCCAACCTCATTTTCACCGGAATAAATTCCACATACTTTTCCAGATAGTCATCAACGGCATTTTCTTTAATGATTTGAGGTTCTAGGTCGGCAAGATCGGCTCCTGCTTCCTTGATAAGCGAAAGCGCGCCGCCGAATGGTTCATCTTTTTGCTGCTCAACGGTGGAAAAAGCGCCTTTCAGCAAATTGCCATGATCGGTCCGCATCGGCAGTTCAATCATAAAAAAGGAGTGGGTTTGCTCTTTTTCACTATTTTTGGGTAGTACGGAAATGCAGATATTGAGATCGCGAACCGTCCGGTTGATGCTGATGACCCCCATTTGTTCGGCTAAGTTTCCCCGAAAGAGTGGGTTGGTGATGTGGATCGAATAATCCTCCTGGATTATCATTTTCAATTGTACAATATCATTGCCCATGTACTGCCAAATCCAGTAGGTGCCTACCATGTGCGCCAGCGATTCTACGTCTTCTCCCCGTATTTTCAGGTCGTACCGCAAATTTCTGATGCTTTCTTTGGATGCGCGCAGGGTTTGGCGATGCAACGTGATATACCGCCGGATGCGCAGTTCATCTTCTTCGGATAGCGGTCGATTATCCACTTGTTTTTTTGCCAGGAGAAACCGAACGCTGAGGGGAAAGTCGTCGGATGAAATGGTTGTCAGTACGCCCGGTATGTAATTTGGCAAGCGGATGCGGTCACCTTCCAGTGGAATGATCAGCTTCATTTCTATGCCCTGCTTGTTTTCCAGGTTGAGAAAGAGGTTTCTGCTCTTCACCCGGCCCGCACCGGTAAAAGGCTCCGGGCGGTTGCCATTAAAAAAACCGGTGAGACTTGCTATGCAGTCTTCGCCATTGTGGGTCAAGTGCAGTTCAAAATCATTTACTCGATTATCCAGCCTGGAAAAATAAAAGCCTTTATAAGCTTCAGTCGTATCGCTCTGTTCATATTTCTTTTTGAATTCTTCGATGTTCTTGCAGCCAATGTACAGCAGGTAAGCCGTCGCGTAAGGTTCGGTGATGGTGATGGTGCCGGAAGTTAGTTTCTCGGCCGCTTTTAGCTTGTTGTAAAGGTAACTGCTTTGTAACCTGCCATTATTCTGATTTAAGTGTTTCGCTATTTCGGGGCGCTTTAGCATAAAGGCGGCGATGGTGTGTGGATGTTTTTCATGTTCATTATAGCCATACACAATAGCCTCAACCTTAGGTTTAGTGATACCCGCCCCGTCGCAATCCTTTTGGTATTCCTCCAGAATGGCATCGTGCAAGCGCAGGAAGGCGGATCGGCTTAGTTTCAGCTTGGGCATTTAACTTTTTATGCTAAATTCCGAAAATATTCCGAAATAATTGAATTTGTTCTGAAAATATTTCCAGTAAATTTTAAAAAAATATCAAGATATTTCTAAAATATTTCTGAAACATAGTTTTGTTTACCCTCTTTTAATTCGATTTCCGCAAAAATATTTTTAACTGGAATATGATTTTTTTAGAACTTTTTCGTGAATAGAATGAATATTATTTCAGTTTACTCGCATTTAAACTTACTTCTATTACGGTTCGTTTAGGTTTTTGAATGTTCTGTTTATTTCCTGATTAAACAATTAAGACATGAACCTAATCAACGTAACCTTTGCGCTGCTTGCCCTGTTCCTGGTTTCCATTTTCGTCGGGGCACTGTTTTCCAATGGAAAGGATGAAAGTTTCGCGCAGACATTGCGCCGCGGCTTTACCACCCTCCTGTCCCTGGCTGTACTTACTTTTGTTGTCCTGGTAATGATGGAAGAACCGGAATTCATCGAACGGGTAACCGATTTTCTGGAACGTATTCTAACAACCTATTAAAAACCATTACTAATGGAACGCATCTTCGGCATTTTGGTGGCTATCGGGCTGGCAATTGGGCTGGTCATCAGCTTTTGGCAGATTATCCTGATTTTGCTGATCGCGGGCGTCCTCATCCGGTTGCTGTACATTTACATCTGTGAGTGCCTGTTTTGCTTTCATTGCGAAGGCACGGGCAAACTGAACAAATACGATACCGCCTTGCAGTTGAGTTTCCGGCACGACGAGCCTTGCTACATGTGCGGCGGGCACGGCATTCCCGCCAAACACCTGCGCCGGTGGCACAATATCGCCCGCGATGCGGAACTGCGCATCCGGCAACTGGACGAAGAAGAGCAACACATTCAGCGTGAAATCGCGCGCCTGCGCAGCATGCAATTCAGCGATCGCACCAGCGAGCACATCGCCATTTCCTACGGTAAAATGCTGGAAAAGAAGAACAAACAACTGGAATCCATCGATGCCGAACGGGCAGGCTACGAAGAAGCCAGACTGCTGGCACACAACAACTTGTACAATCTGCATTTGCACCAAAAAATGCAAAAAGAGCAACAACACATTGACAACTGGGATGCCCGCCGTACTGATACACTCGGCAAAGGCGTTGATCTTCTGAAGGATGTGAAATTCACTACCCAGTACGATATGCCTCTGCTGGAATCTTCCAACCTCGACTATCTCGAACTGGTATCCGAACCGATGAAGCGGAATATTGAAAAAACTACGGCCGAACTGCGCGCTTTGCGCCAAAACGGACATTGATACCTCCATTCGGAAAATTTCCCGAGCCGATCCTTGCGGGAATTCTCATTTATGTAGTAGCTTGCAAGTGGATATTTCCATAAACAAGCGATGATGAAAAAACTACACCTGCTCCTTTTGTGGCTTAGTTTGCCCATTCTACTTTCGGCGCAAGACCACTACGAACGCCTGGAAACAATTGATGTTCAGCATTATGTGTTCAATCTTGAACTGACAGACGCTTCCAATGAAATCAAAGGCTCCGCACAGATACGCATCCGTTTTCGCAAAATGACGGACACTTTTACCCTGGATTTGGTGAAGAAAAACGGTACGGAAGGCATGACCGTAACATCGGTGCTGGAAGATGGGCAAGTTGTTGATTTTCAACATACTGGCGAAAATATTCGCGTTCAAATTTCACAAACGGAAGCCGATGAAATTCGCACGTACGAGATTAATTACCAGGGTATTCCAGCAGACGGCTTGGTGATCGGCAAGAATAAATTCGGCGATCGCACCTTCTTCGGCGACAACTGGCCCAACCGCGCACGTCACTGGCTCCCGACGGTCGATCACCCTTCGGATAAGGCTTCGGTGGAATTCATCGTCACGGCACCCGAGCATTATCAGGTCATTGCAAATGGTTTGCAAGTGGAGGAAACGAACCTTCCAGATGGCATGAAATTGACCCATTGGTCGGAAACCGTGCTGCTGCCCACCAAGGTCATGGTGATCGGCGTGGCGCCTTTTGCGGTGCAACTGGCAGGAGCAACGCATGACATTCCAGTCACCAGTTGGGTTTTTCCGGAAAACCGGGAGGAGGGGTTCTATGATTACGCACAAGCGGTCTCCGTGCTGGATTGGTTCATCGATCACGTTGCGCCTTATCCTTATCAAAAACTGGCGAATGTGCAGTCCAAAACGCGCTACGGTGGCATGGAAAATGCCAGCAATATTTTTTATTTTGAAAACTCCGTTACTGGAAATCGGGAGCGCGAAGCCTTGATTGCGCATGAAATTGCGCACCAGTGGTTTGGCAATTCTGCTTCAGAAGCCAATTGGCATCACGTTTGGCTGAGTGAGGGCTTTGCAACTTATACGACCGATTTGTACTTCGAGAGCGTACACGGTCGGGATAACTTTGTTGAGCGCATGGAATCCGAACGCCAGCAAGTAATTACTTTTGCAAATCGACGCTTAGCGCCCATCGTCGATACGACGATTGAAAATTACAATCAGGTTTTAAATGCCAATTCTTACCAAAAAGGAGCTTGGGTACTGCATATGCTGCGCCATGAAGTAGGCGACGAGGCTTTCTGGGCGGGCATTCGCACGTATTATGATCGCTACCAATATAGTAATGCCCTGACCAAAGATTTGCAGGCGGTGATGGAGGAAGTCAGCGGACAAGACCTGGAGGGCTTTTTCCGGCAATGGATATTTCAGCCGGGGCATCCGAAATTGCAAGTAAGCTGGAGCTACGATGCAGCGAATAAAATGATTAATTTACAGGTGGAACAAACGCAGCCGGATGTACTTTTCCAGTTTCCGCTGGATATTTCCGTTGGAGAAAAAGTTGTAACTTTTGAAGTCCATCAACGGCGACAGGCATTCACCATCCTCGCGGATGAAGCGCCCGATGCATTGCGCCTCGACCCCCGCGTGTGGTTATTGTTTGAAGCAAAAATCAACCAAAAACCCTAAATTGATCGGGTTTCTTTACTTTTCTCGTCGAAAATAGTAGCACGATGATCGGGGCGGCTGCACTTTTGCACACAGAAAAATGCTTATCATACCATGAAAAACGTCTCTGTTATCAACTATTATTTTTTAATCATTACCGGTTTGTTGCTCACTTTACCGGCTTTCGCCGAACAGGAAAGCGGGAGCATCTTCGATCATCTGATTTTACAAAAAGAAGGATTTAAAGTAGAACTTGAAACGGATATGGACTCCGTTCTGGCGTCCCGGAAAGAAGAGGAAGAAATTCCCGGTGTTTTTTCTTACAAAGATGCCGACGGCAACCAGCGCACCTGGAAAGTGGACCTCACCACCCGGGGAAAGTTCCGGCGCCGGGTGTGTCCTTTTCCGCCGCTGTTGGTGCAATTCAAGAAAAAAGAACTGGCGGAAGCCGGGTTTAACGATCACAACGACCTGAAACTGGTAACACACTGCGTGGACAACAGTACCGGCGACGAATACGTCCTACGCGAATACCTGGTGTATAAAATGTACCAGATACTCACGGATGTTCATTTTCGGGTGCAACTCATCCGGATCAAATACAAGGATAGTGACTCCGGCACGAGTATTACGCGCTACGGCATTTTGCTGGAAGATGAAGACGAGATGAAGGCGCGTCACGACAGCAAGTTTTGTAAAGACTGCTTTGGATTCCCAACGGATTCCCTGATGCTGTCGAATGTTTACACCCATGATCTGTTTCAGTACATGATCGGAAACCCCGACTGGAATTATAACATGCTGCGCAATATCAGATTGTTGATTCCGCAAAGCGGAAGGGAATGTATGATCGTGCCTTACGATTTTGATTTCTCCGGCGTAGTGAATGCTGCGTACGCCGTGCCCGACCCTACGCTGGGGATCACACAGGTGCGTCAGCGGCGCTTTATGGGGCTGGCTGCTTCCGCAGAAGAACTGCAACCGACAATAGCGCATTTTAAAGCGAAACAATCGGAGCTGGAAAAACTCATTCGACAATTCAAGCCCCTGAGTGCCTTTGCCCGAAAAGATGTATTGGCTTTTGTTCAATCATTTTACGATTGCCTCGATGAATTTGACCCGGAGCTGGTGAGCTTGTGCGGAACGGGTGTAAATGATTGATTTACAGCTTTTCCAGTGCTTTCTTGTCGATCTTGCCGGTATCGTTTTTGGGCAATGCTTCGAGAAAGGCGATGTGTTTTGGCACTTTGAATTTCGCTAATTTACTTTTGCAAAAATCAATAACTTCCTGCTCGGATAGTTGCGCGGTGGGCTTACGCACGACAAATGCCTTGCCTGCTTCGCCCCAGCGGTCGTCGGGTACGCCAATGACGGCCGCTTCGGATAGCTGCGGATGCGATACGATAACCCGCTCCACCTCCGCCGGATAGACGTTTTCGCCGCCCGAAATGAACATATTTTTGATGCGATCAACGACGTAAAGGTAGCCCTCAGCATCCTGCCGGAGCATGTCGCCCGTGTGAAACCAACCGTCTTCGATGGCTTTGGCAGTAGCGGCTTCGTTGCGCCAGTAGCCGGGGGTGACCATCGGGCCGCGCAGCAGGAGTTCGCCGGCTTCGTTCGTGGCAACGGGTTTTCCGGTTTCATCCACGATTTTGATTTCTACATAAAAATTGGGAAATCCGATAGAGCCTTTCTTGCGAATGGCGTCATCCTGGTGCAGGGAAGTCAGATTCGGGCCGACCTCCGTCATGCCGTAGCCCTGCCGAATAGCGACGCCCTTCGCGTGCCAGGTTTCGATCAGCGGGATAGGCATAGGCTCGCCGCCCACGATGATATACAACAAACTGGAAAAGTCGGCATTGGCGAAAGCCGGTTCGTCGGCGATCATTTTGAGCATGGTCGGCACGCCCATAAAAATGGTGGGTTGCTCGGTTTCCAGCAGTTGCAAAATAGTTGCCGCGTCAAATTTTTTCACCAGACAAGTGTAGCCGCCGTGGTGCAAAAAGGGTGTGGTCAGCACATTCCAGCCACCGGTATGGAAAAACGGCATGCAATTCACCGTACGACTTTTGGCATTGACAATCAACGACATAGCCGTATTGAGGCTGTTCCAAAGCATCATTTTGTGGGAATACA
>CAZFBU010000073.1:123-7842 GCA_964517175.1 uncultured Saprospiraceae bacterium | reverse complement strand
GTTCTGCCCGTTTCGTATTCGCGCAGGGCAATTTTATCCGGGCTGTAGAATGCCCACTTTGCCGACCAGTCCTGTTGGAGAATTTTCATCTGTTTGAAATTTGTAATCAAACCATTCAACTATCGAACCAGATATTTATAACCTAAACGCCGCACTTGCAAACGCCAATCCGCCGCCCGAACCGATAAAATAAACCAAATCGCCCGATTTTACCAAGCCTTTTTCTCTTGCATCATGGAAAGCCATCGGAATGCAAGCCGAGCCGGTATAGCCGTAATGGTGCATCACGGTATGCCCTTTTTCGCGCGGAACGCCCAGTAAATCCAGCGTTTCCCAGATGCTATTGATGTTGATCTGGGTGATAAAATAACGATCAATGTCTTTTGGGGTTATACCCAGCCGCTCGTTCAGGTTGCGTGCCATTTGCGACCAGGTTTCAGGATTCAGTTCCTTGGGGAATTTCCGGACAAATTTTAATTGATGGTCGTGATTCTGGATAACAGCTTCATTCACAGGCTGATGCGTGCCACCGGCATAGATGCCCATCCAACCATTGTACTCGCCCCGCGAGATCAATTCGCTACCCAGAAAGCCCTTATCTTCGGTATTTTCCGCTTTTAAAACAACCGCGCCCGCGCCATCCGCGAAAAGCGTAACGGTTTTTTTATCCTGCAAATTCAGGTACTTGCTCATGGCATAAGCGCCAATGACCAGCACGTGAGTGTATTGTTCATCGGCACGGATGTACTTCGAACCAATATCCAGCGCCGTGACAAAGCCCGCGCAGGCCGTGTTGATGTCAAACGTGCCGGCGTTCGTAGCGCCGAGCCGATCCTGCACGACCGATGCCGTCGATGGGGAAATGAACTCCGGTGTATCGGTAGAAATGATGATTAAATCCAGGTCCGTTGCCTGCAGTTCAGCCTCTTCCAGTGCCTGTCGGGCGGCGCGTTCCGCCAGATCGGCGGTGCTTTCGTCCGGGGCGCACCAGTGGCGCTCGAAGATATGTACATTTTCCTCCAGCCAGGTACTTACGTCTTCGCCCAGTAACTCATCAAAGTAGCTATTTGGCAGCACGCGTTCCGGTGCGTACATGCCCGATGCTATGATCGTTGCGTTTCGCATGTTTTTCGATTTGAAATGTATGATAAAAATTTATGATCGCTGTGCATTCCACCAACTGATGACCAGGGTTGGCACAACGCTGACGATCAACCCGATGGTAGCCGTTACCCCGGGGTTGCTAAATGCTAATGTGGTGTTAGGAAATAGATTTTTACCAAAAAAGAACAGCACAAAATGGGTGACAATAGCGACCACCGACATGGTCCATACCAGTGAAATGGATACGCGTTTGAACAAAATGCCCGCCAGCAAAGGCGGCACGGCAGCTAAAACCAGACCGTAAACGCCCGTTTGCCCGAAGATGCCGAGCAGCTTCGGCGGGTTGAGCGTGACCAAAAAAGTTAGCGCGGCGATGACAATAAGTACAATATGGCTCACCCGAAAGGCCAGGCGCATTTTTTGGTGCTCGGACAGGTCGCCCTTGCCGAATTTGTCGATCAGATTCAAAACCAGATCGTTAGCAGTGATCGTCGAAATGCCCACGAGAAGCCCGTCGAGCGTGGACATGGCCGCCGCCAACAGCACCACGCTGATCACCGTAAACATCCAGTCGGGAAAGGCATTTTGCAGATAGACTGTCATGACCAGATCCTGCCGGAAAGCGCCGGTTGTAGCATCAATCAATTGCTCCGGTGGCACGGCAACGCGCGCCCAAAAACCGGCAGCCAAGAGCAGGGTAAACAGCAGAAATACCACCGAAAAAACGATGATGTATCGCTTGACCGCCTGATTGGTCTTGACGTACAATGCTTTGGTCAGAATGTGCGGCTGACATACCAGCGCGCCGCCAATGCAAAATCCTGCGACGTAGATCGAGAAAATGTCATTGTATAAAATGCTTTTGGGGTTCACCCAAGCCAGTAAGTTGGGTTCTTCCGCCTGCATTTTTGCAATAAAATCTTCCGAACCCAGCATCAAGCTAATACCCGAACCGATGATCAGAATCGAAACGCCGATCATCAGAAAACCCTGGAGCATATTGGTGAAAACATGCGCATACGTTCCGCCAAACAGTACGTAGCCCGTGACGAAAATGAGCGTGATGAGCAGCGCCGTGACGTTGCTGATACCCAGCAGTTTTTGCATGACGATCGAAATGCCGCCCACAAGCAGCACGATGAAAGCGAAACTCAACAGATTCAAAATGGCAAAATACAGGGAAAATGGTTTTGAATTGTAGCGTTTGCCGATCCAATCCGGGATGGTGAGCGCTTTCATATCCGCGCCAATCTCGCGAAAGCGAAAAGACAAGATAATCAGCATCGCAACAAAACCAAGATAAACACTGAGTCCCAGGTGCATAAATGCCGCCAGCCCATCCACATAAACGAAGCCCGGATTGATGATAAACGTTGCTGCCGATGCGGTACTCGCGGCCAGCGTTACGCCGACGACCAGTGGCGACAGATCGCCGCGACCGATGGCAAAGCTGCCGAAATCGTCGGTTTTTTTGTGCCCGAGCCAGCCGAGATAAGCCGTTCCGATCAGATAAACAGCGAATAAAATCCAGGCTAAAGTCATGTTTCAGGTAGGTTAGAAATTTACAATACAACCGGAAGAAATGCGGAGTGGCTGGTGTAGAGCCAGCCACTCCGGTCTTTCGTGATACAGGTTTATTTCTTACCGATCGCCGGCAAATTTACTCTGAATTCCAGGGTATATAAACCTCTGGTTGGGGCGGTTGCGGTAAATTCGCGCAGCTCCTCGTTGAACAGGTTCACCGCTGAAGCCGAAACCGTGAAAATATCATTGATGCGGTAGCCTACGGCCAGGTCAACCGTGACAAAGTCGCCCAGCGGTCCGTAGTTGAACGTATCGGCACTGCGCGCATTTTCAACAATCGGCTTGCCGCGATAAGTCAAGCCTTCGTATGTCTGCGAAGCAATCTGGAAGCTGGAGAAGTAGTCGAATGCCTGCACCCAGCGTGCGTAGCCGTTTGCGAAGAACTTATTGCCGCTGTAGTTGAAGCCAAGACCACCTTTGTTATTCGGAGCATTGACCAAGATATCGAGGAAGTTCACTACGCCGTCATTGTTGAAATCATTTTCTGTATTGTCTTCATCCACCGACCAGTCGAAGTAAGAATAGTTCAAATTCACGCTGAACTGCGGATTGAAGAAATAGGTCAAGCCCAAATCTGCGCCGTAGGTATTCACCTCACCGAAGTTGATGTAGGTTGCCACCAGACCGTTGTAAATTCCAAAGCCCGACTGCACGTCCTGGATCGGCGTGTCGCCGCGTTGGGTTGCAATACCGATCACAGTCACCGGACTCAGGAAGTCTTTGGAAATATTGTAATAGGCATTGGCATCGATGAAAAGTTTATTTTTCACCAATTCGCCGCGGTAGCCCAGTTCAAAGGTCTGTATTTTTTCAACTCTTTGTTTTTCTACCATGGAGCCGTCAGCCAGCGTGAAACCTTCGGCGTTGCCCAGAATCAAACCGCTGAACAGATCGCCAAACATGTTCAAAATGGTCGGTGCAGCGATACCTTGTCCGTAGGTCAAACGCCAGGTGCCTTTTTGTCCTACATTCAGGATACCAAACTTAGGCACGAAATTGAAATCATAGATTTCGTGATTATCCAGACGTGCCGCCGCCAGCACACGCCAGCCGCCATCGAAGCGGTACGTTGCGTGTGCATAGCCGCCGATTTGATTTACATCGATAAAGTCGTCTGCATTTTGATCCAACAGGTAGGTGCCCCGGCTGTTGGCGCGGTCGAGTTGCCACTGTGCACCGGTGACGAGATCGAGTTTGCCAAAAGTATTGTTGTACTGAAACTCCGCGTTCCAGCGGCGGGAATCATCCTGAAACAGCGCTCCGGTAGCGTACGACAGCGGCCCTCTGGCTACAGATTCGGGTTGCCCTGCATCGAGCAAGCGATAGTATTGCTTGGTGCGGTCGTCGATGGAGTAGGTGCTATCGGTCTGACTCGTTGTGTAGTACGCTTGCGCGAACCAGTTCTTCCCGGAGAATTTTACCTGATAGTAATTGATATACCAGTCGCGAATTTGGTTGCGCCCAACATTGGTAGCCGACAAATAGTTGCTGCGGCTGCGTCCCCAGTTGAACGTTACATCCAGATCGTCGGTTGGGCTATAAATGAGCGAAGCTTCCGTGCGAATAAAATCTGTACCGGGGTCAAGTCCCAGTTCTTCGTAACCTTCTGCCTGACCATCAGGGATTGGATTGCCCATATCATCGAAAGCGCCAACGCGATCAATGAACACCGAGTCGGTATATTCAAATTCGGTGGCCGTAGTGAATTCACCGGTTACCTTAAAGGCGAACTTGTCGCTCAGCACCTGCGCGTGGCGGATGCGGCTGGAAAAAAAGCCATTGCCATCACCGTTCACGCCGGGGTTGACGGCAATGATCGTACCCTGGTGCGTGCGCGGGTCTTTGGTGATGGTGTTGAGCAAGCCATTGTGGGCATTTGGGCCGTAAAGCGTTGCATTCGGTCCGAGAATCACCTCCACCTGTTCGATGTCCTCCTTGATGGTAGTGTTCAAAGGGCCAAACGGCAATCCGGTAGCCACCAGGGTGGAAAAACGGCTGTCGGTTACCTGCAGGTTTTTGGCATTAAAATTGGAATTGAAGCCCCGGATGTTGAACGCCGGCACGGCAATACCGGCACGGAAGTAATCGATACCTTTCTGGCGGGCGATCAGTTCGCCGGGGTTTCCCGCGAATTCTTCGATCTGTTTGGCAGAAATCGTTTCAATGGTTGCCGGGCTTTCGGTTTTCTTTTCCGGTCTTCTGGAACCGGAGATCACGATTTCGTCAAAGGTTGTACCCAGCGAGAGGGTGAAATCTACACTGACCGTACCACCCGCTTCAACAGTCACGTTTTGTTCGCTTTCGGCGTAGCCAATATACGTTGCTACCAATGTGTAGGTCCCGGGCTTGATGGACAGGCTAAAGCTGCCGTCAATGCCGGTGGAAGTACCCAACGAATACCCTTTCGCTACGATGTTGGCACCGGTCAGGGGTTCTCTGTTGGTATCAATCACTTTACCGGTGATGGTGCCTTGCTGTGCGATAGCAAGGGTCGCGATTGCCGCAAAAACTAGGAGTGCAAATAATTTTTTCATAAGTTTGCAGGTCTTTAGTTAGTTTCAAATTAAATTTTTCAACTGCTTCAGGAATGATTGGCAAAATCCTATTCTTTGAAGCAGTTTTTTTTTGAAGTAAAATTCTGTTGACGAAATTAGGAAGACGGGCAGGATATTTATCAATGGAATTTGAAAAATAAGGAGTTGACTTATTTTATAAAAAGAGTAATTTTTTGTGTAAAAAACTGGTCGTCAAGTTTTTAATTTCAAAAATAAAGGTGTTGACGAATTGAATTGCATCAGCCTGTTTTTGCAAAAATTGTTGGAAAAAAACTCGGGTAGCGTCTTGTTTTACATCGGTTTCACCCAAAAAAAGAAAAATCATCTGGTGACTGGATTCATCAGATGGTTGTCCCTGTCAAAGGCAGCATTATTTTCCGGCAAACGTTCGGATGGCTTCATTGACGCGCGCTGCGCATTCCCATTGTACAAAATGCCCGCAAGCATCGAGCAATTGCAACGCACTGTTCGGGATGCGCTCGTGACCGCTTTCGGCGACTTGTGCCGTTGTTTGGGCAGGGTGCAGCAGTTTGTTCGGGATGAGCAGATCGTTCGCGCCATAAAGGATCAAAGTCGGCAGCTTGATCCCGGTAAGTTGTTCAAAGACAGGCTCTTGTAGCATGCCTTGCACGCATTGCGGGATCATTTCGCAGTACGCATCGTACTCGATTGTTTCGCGCATGTACAGGCGATCTTCGATCATAAACGCCGCATCCTCGGGCATGGCATGAAAATTGACCTCGAAGTTGCGCCGGATCTGATCGACCGGCGTCGCCTTGATAAAGGCAGCGTTGTAGATATTCTTGAACCACTGGCGCTCCCCTTCGGTAAAGGTCTCAAAGCCGGCGGGGGCAATCAGGATGAGCTTTTGCAGCTCGGAAATGTCGCGCAGCGCCAGATGCATGGAAATTTGTCCGCCCATGGAGTGCCCAACCAGGATCACATTTTTCAATTCCATTTTCCGAATAAAATCCTGGATCGCATCGGCAAAAAACGTCATCGAATAGGCGTAGTCGCCTTTGCCCGACTTCCCGTAGCCCGGCAAATCCAGCGCAATGCAGCGGTAATCGGCGCGTAGCAGGTCGATATTTTTCGTCCAGGCTTTCAGGTAGGAACCCAAGCCGTGCACAAAAAGCAGCGTGGTTTCACCTTGCCCTTCGTCCACGTAGGCAATTTCCAGACGATCATTGACTTGTGCCCGGTGCACCTCGTACGGATATACCCAGTCTTGCATAGATTTTTGTTTTTCGGATTGACAAAATACGTGGAATGATAAACCGAGGAATAGCAGAATTGACAAAATTTGCAGTTTCATATTTTTTCAGGTTTAAGTGGTTACCATTTTCACGGTATGCAATTAAGGAACGATCAAACAATAACTTCTAGCTCCAAATTTAAGACTTATTATTTGCTCGTTCCTTAGTGCAAATTTTTATTCGTTACTTCTCAATAGACTCGGTCAAGTAGTTTTATTTTTAAAGTTAAAGCGCAAAAAATCAGTATTTTAAAATGAATAGTGTGCTATTTTAAGTTTTTGGTCAATATCTGTAAAAAAGAAGATTTTCGCCAGCGAGCCGAATTTATCAAATGGTAAATTATAATTTTGAATCCGTAAAAAAATCAGAATAACATTACTCAAAAAGAATAGCAAATAGCTAAAAATTATGGCAAGACTAGCGAATAAAGTAGCCATCATCACCGGTGGTGCGAAAGGCATCGGCAAGGCAACGGCGAAGAAATTTTTGCAGGAAGGCGCGGCGGTCGCCATTTGGGATATCGACGAAACGGCGGGCAAAGCCACCGCTGCCGAGCTACAGTCCATCAGCAATCGGGTGCGCTTCTATCAGGTCAATACGACGGACATGAATGCCGTGACGCAGGTCGCAGATCAGGTGCAGAACGACTTTGGCGGCATCGACATTCTTATCAACAACGCCGGCATCACGCGCGACGCCTCCCTGAAGAAAATGACGCCGGAGCAGTGGCAGCAGGTCATTGATGTAAATCTGACGGGCGTTTTCAATTGCACAAAAGCCGTGTATCCGCACCTGGAGCAGCGCGGCGGCGGTCGCATTTTGAATGCGGCGTCGGTGGTGGGTATTTATGGCAATTTCGGGCAGACAAACTACGTGGCAACCAAAGCTGGCGTGATCGGTATGACGAAAGTTTGGGCGCGCGAATTTGGCCGCAAAGGCATCACCGTCAACGCGGTTGCTCCGGGCTTCATCAATACCGAAATGCTGGAAACCGTGCCCGAAAGCGTCATCAACGACCTGAAAGGCAGAACGCCGATGTCCCGGCTGGGCGAGACGGAAGATATTGCCAATGCTTATGCTTTCCTGGCTTCGGATGAGGCGAGCTTTATTACCGGCATCACGCTGAGCGTGGATGGGGGATTGGTGATGTGAGTCGGAAATGGGAAGTCGGAAATGGGAAGTCGGAAATGGGAAGTCGGAAATGGGAAGTCGGAAATGGG
>CAZFBU010000072.1:0-21783 GCA_964517175.1 uncultured Saprospiraceae bacterium | reverse complement strand
AAAGAGCGATCGCGCCCTTTGGTGAAGCCGTTTGCTTTGCCCTGCCATTGCGCCAGCAAGCGCACCAGCGGCACTTCGCGCGCGGTGAAAACGCCCAGGTTGCGATGCAGGGTGAAAATCAATTCATCCTGAAGCATAGCAGCGGTCGCGCCCACCGAGATCGCCTCCTGCCCAATGCCGGAGAACCATTTGCTCACCTTGCCCTGGCGCAGTAGCTTGAGCATTTTTTCTTCGATCATGCGCGGCTTGACGAGTTGCTTGTACAATTCCAGTAGCTTTTCGTCCGTCAGGTTTTCACGTTTGAATTCCATGGAAGTTTTGGCAATGGCACTCATGTTTTTACGATGGTTTCTATTTTGATTAGAATACTGCAAATGTATAACAAATTCAAACACCTTGCTCGCTGCGTACTTTTTTTATCGGTGTTTGAACTTCTATTCTGATTTTCTTTTTTAATGTTTAAATTGCAAATCATCACACATTTAAAACCAAACCATATCATGTTAAAGAACATTTCTCTTTTCCTTAGTTTAATGCTAATTCTGGCTGCCTGTGGCAACAAAGGCGGCGAGCAAGCCGACGATATGTCGCAATTTGCGGAGGACAGCACCTTTCAGGATGCGCACCCTACACCCGATGAAGTTGACTTTCAGCCGAAAGGCGAGATGATCGAATTCGACACGCCGGATGGCAAAACGGCAAGCGCCTACGCCCTGCTGTCGGAAAAAACAACGGAAGACTACATCCTGGTGATTCACGAGTGGTGGGGTTTGAACGATCACATCAAGCAAGAGGCAGAACGCCTTTTTGACAACCTTGAAAACGCAAACGTACTGGCGCTCGATATGTACGACGGTCGGGTAGCGACCACGCAGGAAGAAGCCGGCAAATACATGCAAGCTATGAGTCAGGACCGGGGCAAGGCGATTATCAATGGTGCACTGGCTTATGCCGGTGAAGATGCGGATATTGCCACCATCGGTTGGTGCTTTGGCGGCGGCTGGTCGTTGAATGCTTCGATCATGGCGGGCGACCAGGGCGAAGCCTGCGTGATGTACTATGGTATGCCGGTGCAGGATGCCAAAGCGCTGGCGCCGCTGCAAGCGCCGGTTCTGGGCATTTTTGCCGAACAGGACGGCTGGATCACGCCGGAAGTGGCGAAGAAATTTGAAGACCTGGCGAAAGCAACTGGAAAAAACGTTGAAATCCGGCAGTTTGATGCGGCACACGCTTTCGCCAATCCGAGCAATCCGGATTACGATCAGGCGGCGGCACAAGAAGCCAATGCGCTGGCGCTGGCGTTTTTGCGGGAGCATTTGCAATAAAAAGATTGGGGGCATTTCTCAAATAAAGCCCCCTTTTCCATTATTTTTTCAATTTTCAGAAAAAACGCTTCCCAGGGAAGTACAAACGCCATCGCCTGCCGTTTCTGAAATGGCGAACACTTCATCCATTCGAGAAAGTGCTGTTTGATAACCGATGTCAAATATCGCATCGTTGGATCAAAGGCTCCACAGGAAAGTTATTCATAATACCAGCGTCAGTAGTGTCCGGTTAAAGAACAAAAAAATGCACTAAATCATTGATAAAAAACGATTTACAAAGGTCAAACGTTGTGACGCATTTGAAGTTAGAAAAAGTACTTGGTGTTACACTTATTGAGGTACCATCCTACATTATTGAAACCGAATATGAAGCAGAATTAACATCTGCAACAAATAGGGTAAACTACTCTAGACCTGTAGACCAGGTGAAAATAAAGCAATCTTCTGAGAACTTGGTAGTGTGGTCTCCCGATCCAGAATACCCAAAAGCTGCTACATAACGGAGAATCAGCAAAAAAATATAGCTTTTAGATTAAATCGAATAACAACTGAAGCATTTGCCACAAATGATGAGCAAGAACTTAAGATAGAAAATGCGAATACAAATGTCAACTTTTCTTTCAGATTTGCTGCTGAGCCAAAAGAATTCAGGATAGGGGTATTTGCAAAAGCAACCTTCGTACAAAATAGCAATCTGTTTCTTATTGCGGAAGTAGGCTGTCATTTCCAAATAGTAGAAGATAGTTGGCAAGAGTTTATAAAGATCGACAAAAAGCAAGTGCTATTGCCAAAAAAATTTATGGCTCACTTAACGACCATTACAACCGGAACTTTAGGAGGTATAGTTCACGCCAAAACAGAAAATACTCCTTACAATCGCTTTGTAATGCCGCTCGTAAATATAGCTGAGATAATCAAAGACGATATTGTTATCCCATACGATGATGCCTAGATTACCCGATGTTCACGCCGGACTGCGTCCAGTGACTAAAACTTCTCCGGCACAATAATCCGGTTCACGCGCTCCTGCTCCAGCGTTTGATTGAATTTCAACAACTCACTTTCCATTACCGCATCGTATTTTTTCACAATTGCCGCATAATCCGCTTTCAAATCCGCAAACCGCTCCTCGGCGCCGCCCGTCGGACGATCCTGGGCGTACATCACCACGCTGTAGAGCCGAAGCAAATGATTGCAAAAAACGCGCTCGAAATTGATCTCATCCTGCGTCACTTCGATGTCGTTGTTGATGAGCAATGCTTCCACCTCGGTCAGTTTCTTGCCAATGGCTTCCGCTTCTGTTTTCAGTTTGTCGCTATGCCCGGCTTTGGTTGCCAGTTCCGCCGCTTTGCCCATTTGCTCGCGCACCGAGCGCAGGTTGCGAATGCGCTTCTGCGACTCGTCGATCATGTCCCGAATATCGGTTGCCATTGCCAACTGCGCTTCATAATCCGCCTGCGAAATGTGCGTCCAGCGCGGATCGGCTAGCACGTTAAAGCTATGCGTCTGCGACCAATCACCTATGGTCAGCCGCACCTGATAATCGCCGGGCACCCCGCGTGGCCCGGGCGCCGGATTCGGAATGTCCATCGTGATCATGTTGTCCACCAGATTAGGCCCGTCGTGCAGCAAATCCCAGAAGAACGTGTTGAAACCCTGCTTGACGCTGATCTTGTGGCGATAATTTTTTCCGCCTTCGCCGTAATGCCGGATCACCTTACCGCTGGCATCCAGAATCTCCAGCTTAATTTTTTCGGTATTCGCAGGTTTCTCTTTGAAATAAATGTGAAATTTCGCGTCGTAATCCGACATATTGGTACGATAGGTATCTCCCGGTTTGTAAAAAATTTTATCGGCTCGGGCTAATTCATCTGTCAATTGGTGCAGTGGCGTCAGATCATCCAACACCCAAAACGCCCGCCCCTGTGTGCTGAGCGCCAAATCTTTTTCGTGCACTTCCATATCGGTGATCGGCGTGTGCGGCAGATTCAACTGTAGCGACTGCCAATGCTTCCCATCGTCGAAAGAGACGTACATGCCGTACTCGGTGCCGGCGTAGAGCAAGCCCTTCCGGTTCGGGTCTTCCGCGATGGCGCGCACAAAGTGCCCGTTGGGAATGCCGTTTTTACCATCGGTAAGCAATTGCCAGCTTTTACCAAAGTCATTCGTCCGGAAAATATACGGTTTGAAGTCATCGTAGCGATACTTTTGCACCGCCATAAACGCTCGTCCGGGCGCATGGCTTGACAGCTCGATCTTATTCACTGTGCCTTCTACCGGCATATTTTTCGGTGTAATGTTCTGCCAGGTTTTGCCCTCATCTCGCGTGATATACACCAAGCCATCGTCCGTACCTGCCCAGAGTTCTCCCTGCTTGAATGGCGATTCTTCCAGTGCAAAAACGGTGCAATAAATCTCCACGCCCGTACCATCGTGCTGGATCGGACCGCCGGGAATGTCGAAGTACTTGTCAATATTTTGGGTCAGATCCGGGCTGATAATTTCCCAATCCTGCCCCTTATTTGTTGTTTTAAAAACCTGGTTTGCAGCCTGATACACTACATTCGGATCATATTTGGAAACGACGATCGGAAAATTCCATTGCCAGCGATATTTCAGATTGCGCTGCTCGGTTCCTTCCGTGTAATGCGGATACGCCGTCACCTGCCGCGAGTAGCCTGCCGCCAGGTCGGTGTAGGTGATCTCGCCGCTGTAGCTGCCTGCCCAGACGATGTTCGGATTTTCGTGGTTGACCCCCACATCGGCACTCTCCGATCCGCCTACTTCATGCCAGTGCTCAAAGTCCGTCACACCGCGCATATCGTGGCTCGGCACGCTGATGGTAGAATTGTCTTGCTGCCCGGCATAAAGTCGATAGGGAAATTGATTATCTACCGTAACGCGATAAAATTCGGAGGTCGGCTGATTAAGCTGGGTACTCCAGGTTTTGCCGCCGTTGAGCGAGACATTTGCGCCGCCGTCGTTGCAATGAATCATCACATTCGTATTGTTCGGATTGATCCAAAGCCCGTGGTTGTCGCCGTGCGGCGGGTAAAGTCTAATGTCAAAACTCTTACCCCCGTCCATCGATTTCCAAAACTGGACATTGTTGATGTAAACCGTATGCTCATCCTGCGGATCAGCGGTGACGTGCGCGTAATACCAGCCGCGCTGGCGCAGCTTGTGGTCGCGATTGATGCGCGTCCAGTTCTTGCCGGCGTCGTCCGTGCGGTACAAGCCGCCTTCCTCGTCGTCTTTGGCAATGATGATCGCCCAAACGCGGTTGGGATTCGCCGGCGAAAGCGCCAGCCCGATGCGCCCGATCAGGCCCGTGGGCAAGCCTTCGGTCAGCTTCGTCCAGGTGTCGCCACCGTCCATTGTTTTCCAGATGCCGCCGTCCATGCCACCGTCGATCATGGTGTAAGGCTTACGCTCGGCGCGCCACATGGCCGCATAAATCTCGCGGGGATTGTGCGGATTCATTGCCAGGTCAATCGCGCCGGTCGTATCGCTGACCATCAGCACCTGCTCCCAATTCTTGCCACCATCTTTGGAGCGATAAACGCCGCGTTCTTTATTCGGACCGAAAATTTGCCCCAGCACCGCTACGTACAGTAAATCCGGATTTTGCGGATGCACTTCGATTTTGCCGATCAAACCCGCCCGCGGCAAGCCAATGTGCTGCCAATTTTTTCCACCGTCGCTCGATTTGTACATGCCGATACCCTGCGAGACATTGCCCCGCGGACAAGCCGATCCTGTACCCACGTAAATTGTATTCGGATCGGCGGGCGCTACCGTGATCGCGCCGATGGAACCTGCTTCAATCTGCCCGTCGGAAATGTTATTCCAGGTCGTGCCGGCATCGTCCGTTTTCCAGACGCCGCCGCCCGTCGAGCCAAAAAAGAAGGTGAACGGCTGATCGGGAATGCCCGCGACCGCCGTCGCCCGGCCACCGCGCGCAGGACCGACATTTCGATACGCCAAGCCATCGAAAAGCTCCGACGCAAAGACCACATTTTCGTCAGATTGTGCGAAGGTCCAGTTTTGCGTAAAGCACAACAACAGCAAAATTCCCCCCAGCGTGGAAAGTTTTTTCATAGCGTGTAGTTTTTATATCCCAACCGACATTTTCATTCGGAATGATTCCTGTTGCTCACAGAAACGCCTACTGAACTTTGTCTCCTCTCAGTATGCGATACCGCTTTCTGGCATCCACGGCAAAGGTGCTGCCGGAAAATTCGATGAACAGCTTTTCGTACAGCGCTTTTGCCTTTTCCGTGTCGTCCAGTTGGTTTTCATACAACAAACCCAATTCGTACAGCGCATTGTCGGCACGAATGCTCTCGGGGTAATTATCCACGATTTCCTGCAATGCCTCGGCAGTTTTTGCGTAATCACGGGTTTTAAAATAAATTTTTGACTTCAGATACAAAATATCGTCTTTGAGCGAATGCTCCGGGAAAGCCTGCCGCAAGTTGTCCAGCTTCGCAAATGCCTCCTGAAACTGATTTTGAAATACCAATAAGTCCGCCTCGGCGTATATCTGCATGGCTTGAGCGGTGGTATCCAGCCCGAGGTTATCCATAATAAAGACCGACATATCGATGGCGTCGTTTGAAATAAGGCGGGACGTGGAAGCCTTCAGAATGTCAAACTGTGCCTGCGCCCACTGGAAATCGCCGGTGTAGTACGATAGTTTTGCATTGCGAAACCGCGCCTCGTGCCCCAGGATGTCTTCCTGAAATGCCTTATCCACCTGCGAATACAAAAGCGTGGCTTCCCACACCTCCCCTTTTATAAGGTAATAATCGCCGAGATTCAGTTTGCCCTCGGCGAGCGTATTTTTCTCCACGTTCGGGTAGCTGATCATCGCATCCAGCAGCTCGATCCCCTTATCCAGATTATTCAGATACAGAGCATTCAGTTCTGCCTGTTCCAGAATGATGCTCGCCGTCACGCGAGAGCGTCCGAACTCATTCAGGAAGGACTCATATTCCCCTTCCAGTTGCTGCAGCTCTGCTTTTGTATAATCGTACCCCTGCACAATCCGGCTGCGCTTGGCGCGTAAGGCGGCGCGCTTGGCTTCCAGATAAAATGGCGACGCATTTCCTTTATCTACAACGTATTCGAATGCTTCGATCGCCGTATCATAATCCTGATCGTTCAGTGCAATTTCGGCAAGCTGGTACACCCGCCCGCCGTTTTCCCGCAGCCGCCGGTCCAATGCGCGCACCTGCCGCAGGGCATTTTTATAATCTTCCTGCTGAATGAACACCCAGGTCAGCAGTTCAATATTTTGCGCTGCATTTTCATTTTCCTGCAGGCGTACGTACAACTGGCGCTGCAGTTCTTCATAGTCTTCCGCCAGAAAATAGCGCTGAAAAATTGTTTGGATGGTACGAATGCGATCCGGATTTTCTTCCAGCGCATTGAGGTAGCTTTCGATCATTTTCGGGATGTCGCCCTTGCGGCGGTACAGTTCGCCAAGATTGTACGAAAAGATATTTTGGTCCTTGAGCAAAGCTGCGCCTTTTTCGTAGGCTTCGATGGCCAGGTCGTATTTTGTAAGCACGACAAAAGCATTCGCCAGACGCGTTATCGTAAAGGGATCGCGAGGAAGGTTCTCAATTGCTGTTCGGTATTGCTGCTGGGCCTCCTCGTCCATGTATTGCTGCTCGTACAGCTTGCCGTAGGTAACGTACAGGCTGACGTTATTGGGGTTTTTCCTGATCTGACGTTTGATAACTTTCTCGCACTCGTCGTAGGCTTGCGTTGCCAGCAGGCAATCTACATATCGATTGAGGTAAAAATCATTTTCTTCATTCAAACTAAAAAGCCGCTCGTAAAGCACGGCTGCTTTTTCGTACTCGCCATTCTGAAAATATTGCTGCGCCAATCGGGCATCCTGACCGTACACCGTCACTCCAAAGAAAAGTACAGCTAACAAAAGAAAATTCCGCATAAGATTATGATTGTAAAAAGTTTTAAATTTTGCTTGCAAATGGATTGCTGTGTTCAATGATAGTGAATTTTAGCCAATAGCCTTCCATTTTTTTCTCCTATTAGGAAAAACGTAGTAGTCTGCCAAAAGTTGCTCGGTTTTTGGGCGCTTTTGCACGATAAATTGTTACTTTTTTCTTAAAAAACAAAATGGCTTGTTTTTTGCTGTTTACCTTTTGCTGCTTGTCCGCCTTCCCGCCTGGGGCGAATAAACTGGCGGATTCGCTATTTGCTGTTAAATATGGTATTGATGCCGATTTGGAAGTGGGAGAAGGTGAGCGAAGCGAAATCCCGCACCGTAGGTCGGGATGGAAAATCGTTAGTATTTGAAAATCAACAAAATAACAAAGCGACTATACACAAAACTGCGTATAGTCGCTTTGAAGGGCTGAAGTAGAAGTACGTATGTATCGTCGTACTACTCCAGTTTGAATCTTACCGGCAGGTTGAACTGCACCCGCACCGGGCGTCCGCGCTGCTTACCGGGTACCCATTTGATGTTCTTTTCGTTCATCAGGTTGACCACGCGCATCGCTTCCTGTCCGCACTGACCGCCAATATCGCGAACCACTCTGGCGTCGGTTACACTTCCGTCTTTTTCAACGACGAACGTAACGACAACCATGCCTTCGATACCATTTTCGCGGGCAATTGCAGGATACTTAATGTTACCGTAGATGAATTCCAGCATCTTTTTGTCTGCGCAAGCCTTGCGCTCGGCAGCCGGTAAATTTTCGCACCCCGGAAACATTGGCATATCTTCCACGACCTTAAAAATTTCCTCCGCCTGTGGTGGTGGTGGTGGTGGTGGCGGCGGCGGCGGCGGCGCTGCCTTAGGTGGTGGCGGCGCTTCGATCACCGTCTCTTCCGTAATACTTTGGTCAACGAAATCTGGCTGATCTTCTTCTTCGATCAGTTCATCCGGCACCTCTTCAATCACGGGTGGTGGTGGTGGCGGTGGTGGTGGCGGTGGTTCGGCAGTACGAGGCGGCTCCAATTCGATATCCTCGTCAATGACCAGGGCATCATCCGGAATTAAAACCTTCTTTTCATACTGTGTCCAACCAAAAGCCAATACGACCAAGCCAAGTGCCAATGCCAGACCTACATTGAAGAATGTATTGCTCATTTTGAATACATCTACTTCCGGATATTTATTCCGTACATCCAGTACTGATCCACTTGACTTGTCACTGTATTTTTCGGATAGTTGCTCAGGTGACTTGCTGGCGTAGTTCCGCCGGATGATGAAAATTAATCCACCAACCAGGACGATCATACCCAGCACTGACAAACCAAGCGCACTTCCGGTTAAGGAAACATCCATACTGACAAGGTTTTTACTTTATGATAAAATAAGACACTAATACGCTAATTATTGAGCCAATAATATTAGCAACAATATCCCACACTTCAAAATATCGGTGTGGGAAAAAGCCATATTGCAGGATCTCCATCGAAACGCCGTAGGCGGCGCTGACCGTCAGGCTCATCCACAGCGTTCGGGAAACTGCAATACCGTTGCGCTGCCAGCCGTAAACCAACGTGCTGCAAAAAACAAAATATGCGGTAGCATGCGCCAGTTTATCCGGGGAAATCAAATCAATCGCCACTTTTGGCAACCGGATGCCCGCCGCAATGGAGAGCATCAAAATGATTGCACCCAGCATAATTGCCGGCAGAAAATATTTCAATTTGACTTTTTTCAATTGTATAGATGCTCTTGTTGGTATTTTTGGTGGGTGTGAAAATAAAAAAATCAATTTTTTTAAATTTCACCCGCATCTGACCAAAAAACTAACCTACGGAAGCCTTGTATGTCTCGGCATCCATCAGTTTTGCGACTTCTGCCGGGTCTGCCACTTCCATCTTGATGATCCAACCGTCTTGGTATGGCGATTCATTCACCAGTTCCGGCTCATCTTCCAGTTTTGCATTGAATTCAAGCACCTTGCCCGCAACCGGCAGGTACAAATCGGAAGTAGTTTTCACCGCTTCCACCGTTCCGAACACGTCGTTGGTGTCCAGTTTTTCGCCTTCGGTTGTCACTTCCACATAAACGATCTCCCCCAGTTCGCTCTGCGCAAAGTCCGTGATGCCGATGTAAGCCACGTTGCCGTCCTCCAGCCTGATCCACTCGTGCTCTTCTGTGTATTTTAAATTTGATGGAAACTCCATAATTTATATTTGTTGGCTTTAATTGGTAATAAAATTTTCTTGTTCTTTGGTCAGGAAACGCCCAAAAATAATGTATTTCAAAAAATAGCCGATGGAATAAGGATGATTTTTTATAAAAAATAAACCGCAAGGCGCATAACACCCTGCGGTTTGGTATTCTGAATATCTTTCAAAATTCTGATTATCAGGATTTTAGTTCATACTCATTTCTTTTTTCTGCTTGGCGATAAACTCGAAAGCCCAGTCGCTCGTCACCGACTTTGGACGCTCCAGCGGGAAACCAAGCGCTCTTGACCAGCAGGTGGCTGCCAAAACGCCCAGCGCACGCGATACGCCAAAGAGCACCGTGTAGAAGTTCATCTCGGTGAGGCCATAGTGCGTCAGCAAGGCACCGGAGTGTGCATCAACGTTTGGCCAGGGGTTTTTCACCTTGCCGAGGCTCTGCAGGATTGGCGGCACGACTTCGAATACATCCCATACAATCTGTACAATATCGCTATCCTTTACGTAGGCTTCCGCAAATTCTTTCTGCGCGGTAAAGCGCGGATCCGGCTGACGCAGCACAGCGTGACCGTAACCAGGCACCACTTTACCTGCATCGAGCGTATCCTGCACGTATTTTGCGATCTGTTCTTTGGTTGGCGCTTCTGTACCCAGGTTTTCGCGCATTTCCATGATCCATTTCAGTACTTCCTGATTTGCCAGACCGTGCAACGGACCAGCCAAGGCATTGATGCCCGCCGCCAGCGACAGGTAAGGGTCGCTCAGCGTAGAACTGACTAGGTGCACCGTGTGTGCGGAAGCGTTACCACCTTCGTGGTCGGCGTGAATGGTCAGGTACAAACGCATCAGGTTTTTGAAATCTTCATTGGTGAAGCCCAGCATGTGCGCAAAGTTGCCCGCCCAGTCTTCGGAAGTATTCGGCTCAATGTGGTTGCTGTTGTGGAAAGAACGACGATAGATATACGCTGCAATCCGAGGCAGTTTCGCGATCAGATTCATGCAATCCTCATACACCGGGTCCCAGTAATCAGCCTTATTCATGCCTTCTGCGTAGCGCTGCGCGAAGATACTCTCCGTCTGCATGGCGTTAATTGCCAGCGTAAACTGCGTCATCGGGTGCGTTTCTTCCGGCAAGGTTTCCAGCATTTTGAATATGTGTGCCGGCACTTCGTTGCGCTTGCGCCACTCATCGCGCAGCCAGGCTACTTCTTCCTCCGTGGGAATTTCGCCGACCAGCATCAGCCAGAACAAGCCCTCCGGGCGCGGTTCCTTATCGCCTTTTGGCAACAACTTTTGCAAATCCGGGATCGTGTAGCCCCGGAAGCGAATGCCTTCCATGGGATCGAGGGCAGATGTTTCATAGACCATCGTCTTGACGCCCCGGGCACCGCCAAACACCTGGCTCATCGTAACCTGATCAACAGTGGTTTTGCCGTCTTCCTTCAGCATTGCTTTTACCTTGTCGCGCAAAGCAGAAGCCTTCTCTATAAATTTTTGTTTCAAGGGATCCATGTATGCGTTCTATTGATTTTATTTGTTTATGAAATTTGATTTTTTTCGATTGTTGAGGGCACGCGACAATTTTCCACCGGCAATCGCCCCGAATATACCCGTAAGAGAGCATTCATTACTGACTGTTTCCTCTTTGAAAACAACATTTCCCGAATTGTTGTTCTGACAACTACTCGATTTCGAGCATGGCAATTTCAATTTCTGCAACCGTAGCGCCCTGCCGTTTCAGCGCCTGCATCTTTTCTATCTCGCGTTTTCGTCTCGCCTCTGTTTGCGCTTCGAATATTTCGAGCTGGCGGCCTTCCAGCAAACGCTTAATCGCACTCTCCGTACCAACGCGCACCGCCCGGCACTTCAGCAGATATGCTTTATAATCCTGGGATTTCATCGCTTCGACTTCCGCAAGGTTCGTCAGCCGACGTTCCTGAATTTCATACACTTTCTGCTGCTGCACTTCGCTCAGGTTGTACATCGCCGTCAGTTCGTCAGTCGCTTTTCGGATGCTGCGTTTGTTCACTTTTTGCTGTGCGTACAAAGAAGATGACAATACTAAAATGACAAAGCCAATGAATATTCTTTTCATAATGTTGATATATTTCTGGTGAAAATCACGCTAATTTACAACTTTCAGGGCGTTTAGTTTTTTTTAAACCCGGGCAATTCTGTTTTTCGTAAAAAAAAATCCGTATTGACCGTATAATTGACAAATTTTTATCGACAATGCTCATTATAGAAGACGTATTAATCAGTGCGGATGTTGTGGAAGAAGCTTTCATCTGCAACCTGGATGCGTGCAAGGGTGCCTGCTGTTGGGAAGGCGATTATGGCGCGCCGCTGGAAGAAGCCGAACTGGATGCGCTGAAGCAAATCTATCCGGATGTGAAGCCGTTTCTCACCGAGGAAGGCAAATCAGCCATTCAAAAGCAAGGTACTTATACCTACTACGATGAAGCAGAAGAATTCGGTACGCCTCTGGTCAATGGCGGCGCTTGCGCGTATATGACCCGCGATGGCAATGGCGTGGCGCAGTGTGGCATTGAGCTGGCGTATAAAGCCGGTGCAACCGATTTCCGAAAGCCTATTTCCTGCCATTTGTACCCCTTGCGCATTACGCCCGCAAGTGAAAAACAAATGGAAGTAATCAATTATGAACGCTGGGATATTTGTTCCGCCGCTTGCGAATTGGGCAGGGAACATCAGATGCCGGTGTATCAATTCGTGCGCGAAGCACTGATCCGAAAGTATGGCGAAGCATTCTACGAAGCCCTCGATACGACCGCAAAACACCTCAAGAATACCGCTCCATAAATAAAAAAACACTTTTCGTAAAGAATTATTCGACTATAACTATTGCCTTTTTTAATAAAAGTCTTAACTTTGTGCTGAGAAACTACACGATTCGGTAATAGTCGTGTGTAAAAAGTGGAGGCGACTCCCACCCAATACAATCCTTCCGAGAACCGATTAAGTATCAAAACACTTATTACTCCTCCGGAAGTAGCAACTAAACAACGTACCGGGCAGTGATCTGCACCACTGGTACGCCTAGCGCTCTATTTTGAAAATCGGTATTAGATAGCTTACAATCATGGATGACAAAGTCGAAAAATGTGACTTCAAGCCACATTTCGATACTATATATGTGGGGAAATTTAGCATGTGTGTATGACATAATTCCACGAAACTGAAGAACTACGCTAAACCCCTTTTTGAAGTTGGTTTTTGTAGCAGCCCGGCATGTCGAAAGCTGGGTTGCTTTTTTTTTGCCTAAAAAAAATTGGGGTTCAGGAAGCAGACCTCCCCGAACCCCAACTTTTCAACACTCCAACCAGACTAATTCGCCACTTCTGAAAGAAACTTAATCCGAACGATTCTGATTTCTTCCATGGTCACATCATCTTCGTTCAGTTCGGCATAAGCATTTTCCACCGAGCCATCTTCGGATTCCATGAAGAAATCGTAAATGTCCTCGCGGGTATATTCGTCTATATTCTCTTCGATGTAGTAATCAATGTTGAGTTTTGTGCCAGAGGTAACGATCGCGTCCAGTTCATCCAGCAATTCATCCATAGAGATGTTATTTGCATCCGCCAAATCCTCAAAAGGCACCTTTCGGTCAATGCCCTGGATCAGGTTCACCTTTATTTTGGATTTATTCGCCACTTGCTTTACCACGAAGTCCGTCGGGCGGTCAATATCGTTTTCTTCTACGTATTGCCCTATCAATTTCAGGAAAGGCTTGCCGTAGCGTATTGCTTTACCATTGCTCACGCCACTGACCTTGCTCATATCATCCAGTGAAATCGGGTACTGTGTCGCCATATCCTCCAGGGAAGGATCCTGAAAAATCACATA
This sequence comes from uncultured Saprospiraceae bacterium, assembly GCA_964517175.1. GTDB lineage: Bacteria > Bacteroidota > Bacteroidia > Chitinophagales > Saprospiraceae > JADJNW01. The sequence continues at coordinate 8,407 of CAZFBU010000072.1, read as the reverse complement.
AGGCGGCACATTCAACCGCTTGGCTTCGCGCCTGCGCAGGTCTTTGAGCAATTTCAGCAGATCATCGTCCAGCGCAGCCGTTTTACCGTTAGATTCCGCTGCATCGGCTGTTTCCTTGTCAAAATCATGATTCATTGGTATTTTGAAAGAATGAGGCTTGGCGATAAAGTCCCTGCCCGCTTCGTACATTTTCAGCAAGCCATAGCTCTCTATATCTTTATAAATCAAGCCATTGAGCATAGCCTGCCGCAAAACCGAACTCCAGAAATTTTCCTCTCTCCCCTTGCCAATGCCGAACAGTTCGCGCTGGTCGAAGCGATAATCCTTCATTTCCTTGGTCTCCTTGCCCAGCAGAAAGTCGATTACCGTTTTGATGCCAAAGTTTTCTTCCAGATCAACAATCGCTTTCAGCGCGTCCTGCATTTCCTTTTGCACCTCGATTTTTTCCTTCGGATGGCGGCAATTGTCGCACATGCCATCGCAATCCGAATCGTCGTACGCTTCGCCAAAATAGTGCAGCAAAAACTTGCGTCGGCAGGCGGTCGTTTCGGCGTACGCCATTACCTCCTGCATGAGTTGAGCCCCCATTTCACGCTCGGCCACCGGCTTATCGCGCAGGAATTTTTCCAGCTTGAGAATGTCCTTGTAAGCGTAAAACGCAATGCACGAACCCTCCAGCCCGTCGCGACCGGCGCGGCCGGTTTCCTGGTAATAATTTTCGATGCTCTTCGGAATGTCGTAGTGAATCACAAACCGTACATCCGGCTTATCGATTCCCATCCCGAAAGCAATGGTTGCTACGATGACGTCCAGATCTTCCATCAGAAAGTCATCCTGGGTCTGGCTGCGCGTTTTTGCATCCAACCCGGCATGGTAAGGCGCGGCCCTTATATCATTCACAACCAATGCTTTGGCAATATCTTCGGCTGATTTTCGGCTTTGTACGTAGATGATCCCGGATTGCCCCGGAACACTTTTGATGATTTGTACAATACTTTTCATCACCTGATCGTACTTTCCTTTGGGTCGAACTTCGTAGTACAGGTTTTCCCGGTTGAACGAGGAGATGAAGGTATTGACCTCGCCCATGTCGAGGTTTTTGACAATATCGGATTTGACTTTGGGCGTAGCCGTTGCGGTGAGCGCAATTACCGGAATTTCTTCGCCGATGGCGTCGAGCATGGTTCGGATTTTGCGGTATTCCGGCCGGAAGTCATGCCCCCATTCCGAGATACAATGCGCTTCGTCCACCGCCACAAAGGAGACGTTCACCTGCTTAAAAAATTCGATATTTTCCTCTTTGGTGAGCGTTTCGGGCGCGATGAAGAGCAGCTTCGTTTTGCCGTCCGTGATGTCCTGTTTCACCAGTTTCATCTGCGCTTTGGTCAGCGAAGAATTGAGAAAATGCGCAACTTCATCGCTTTGGCTATGACCCCGGATGGAATCCACCTGATTTTTCATCAGGGCTATGAGCGGAGAAATAACAATGGCCGTACCATCCAACATAAGCGCCGGGAGCTGATAGCAGAGTGACTTCCCACCGCCCGTAGGCATGATGACAAAGGTATCTTCTCCATTCAGCACACTTTTAATGATCGCCTCTTGATTACCCTTGAAACTGTCAAATCCAAAATACTGCTGCAAGGCGTCCCGCAATGTTTCTGTCGTTGCAGTCATAGCACAATGTCTAATTTTAACTTAAATTTGCCCGGCAAGGTTTTGCTTTTAAAGCAATCGGTCGTCTCGCCGGCGTTGCTATTGCTATAAATTTACCATTAAGAATTCAAAATTCCGGTAATTCTAATACTTTTTTTATCAGGCAGTTGTGTTAATGTATCAACAGCTTTTTAAAAAAGCAGCCAAAAATAAGAAAAAAATTGTGATTTCTGAAGAACTTATTGTAAAAACCGCACTTAGAACGCTCGAAATCGAAATCGAGACGCTTAACGCACTGAAAATCAGCATCAACCATGCTTTTTCAAACTGCATAAAAGCCATTTTTTCTTCCGAGGGACGCTTGGTAGTGACCGGCATCGGCAAGAGTGCCATCGTAGCGCAAAAGATCGTCGCCTCGCTCAATTCCACAGGCACGCCGGCTTTATTCATGCACGCTGCGGATGCCATTCACGGCGACCTCGGCATGGTGCGCCCCGATGATCTGGTGCTTTGCATTTCCAAAAGTGGCGAAACACCGGAGATCAAAGTGCTGGTGCCGCTGGTGAAAAACCTGGGCAACACGCTCATCGGCATGGTGAGCAACGCCGAATCCTACCTGGGCAAACACGCGCAGTACGTCCTGCACACGCCCGTCACCCAGGAAGCTGATCCCAATAACCTTGCGCCAACCGCCAGCACGACCGCACAAATGGCAATGGGCGATGCCATGGCCACGGCGCTGCTGGCACTGCGGGGGTTTACGCCTCAGGATTTTGCGCAGTTTCACCCCGGTGGGGCGCTGGGCAAGCAACTGTACCTGCGGGTAAGTGATATTTTTCCGAATAATGAAAAACCGGCCGTCACCCTCGAAACCGATCTGCCGAGCACCATCCTGGAGATGACTTCCAAGCGCCTGGGCGCAACGGCGGTACTCGACAATACCGGCAAATTGCAAGGCATCATCACCGATGGCGATCTGCGCCGCATGCTCTCTCGCGGTGGCGATCTGAACGGGCTTCAGGCGAAAGACATTATGAGCACCAACCCGAAAACCATTCAGGATGACGCCCTGGCGGTAAAAGCACTGCAAGTGCTCCGCGCGAATAGCATTACCCAATTGATCGTCGTGGATGCAGCGCACCACTACCAGGGGTTTATTCATTTGCATGATTTAATTCGGGAGGGATTGATATGAGAGTTCGCAGTTTGCAGCTTGTCCGCCTCTGGCGAATCGCAGTTCGCAGTTCGCTGATTTTACTTTTGTGGTCCTGCCAGAAAGGAACAAAGGTCGAGCCCGCATTCTATCATTGGCAAACGAATTTGGCGCTAAGCCAGAGTGAGCAGGCATACCTGGATTCGCTGCAGGTGAAAAAGCTGTACGCCAAATTCTTCGACGTCACCTGGGATGCGATCCGGGAAATGCCGATTCCGGTAGCGGAAGTGAAAGTTGGAAGATGGGAAGATGGGTACAATGAATCCCTTCAACCTTTCAACCCTTCAACTTTTGAATTCATCCCCTGCATTTTTATTACAAATGAAAGTTTCCAAAAACTGCCGGATGCCCGCGTCGCCTGGCTCAGCGAGCGCGTGAGCGAGAAACTGGCCGAACTTTGGCAGCAAATGCCCGAACGGGAGATGACCGAAGTGCAATTCGATTGCGACTGGACGGCATCTACCCGGGAACGCTTTTTTCAATTCATTGAGCATTTCAGAGAACGGAATCCGGATGTTAAAATTTCGGCGACAATCCGGCTGCACCAGGTGCGCGATCACCGCCAAATCGGCGTGCCCCCGATCGACCGCGGCATGCTCATGTTTTACAACACCGGCGACCTGGAAAATTGGTACGAAGAAAACAGCATCCTGAATCTGGACATCGCCAAAGCTTATCTTTCCACTTCCGATCCCGACCTGCGGCACGGGATTTCGCTTCGCTCAACTTCCGACTTCCAACTTCCGACTTCCAAACGCTACCCGCTACAACTAGACGTCGCCCTGCCTATTTTCGCCTGGGGTGTGCTCTTCCGCGACGGGCGCATGATCCGCCTCATCAACAACCTGCGCAGCGAGGACCTGAACGACCCCGCTCGCTTTCGCAAAATTGCCGAAAACCGCTTTGAGGTACGAAAAAGTACGTATCTTAACGGTTACTATTTGTATCAGCATGATCTGCTTCGGCTGGAAGCAATCGACTCAAATTTGCTATTCCAGGCTGGCGACTTATTGACAAAGCACCTGAAAAATCGCAATTTGACGGTTGCATTTTACCATCTCGATACCACAACGATAAAATATTTTCCGCATGAGATTCTGGAGGAAGTTTGTGAAAAGTTTAGTGAGTAATAAGCAGTTTGCGGGTCGCAGTTCGCTATTGGCCCTTTGGAGAGGTATCCCCCAATCCTCTTATCCTCCTATCCTCCTCATCCTCCTTTCTCCCATCAAAGTTTCCAGCGACTGTACGCCCGGCATATCTGGTTTTCGGGGGTATTCCTTCTTGAATCCGAACATCATTGACGTCCGTGTGCCTTCGGCGCCGCTGTTCATTGATATCGACGCGATTTACGAATACTTCGGCGGGCAGGCGGAAGCGCAGCAGCGGGATAACGTAACCGAATGGCGCGAGCGCTATTGCAACATTCCACGAGCCGACGACATCCGGTTTCTGATCTATGATACCGACATTCGCGACCTGGAGCAATTGCGCACCGAAATAAACATGGGCAACCGCCGTTTGTCTTATCCCTTTACGGAAAATTCTTTCGCAAAATACGTTAATCGCAACGACTGCCTGGAAACCATTGATTACCTGATCTATGCCAAGCGCTGCGAGCCTTACGCCACGCTCCCCGAAAACCCCTGGCGCGTAGAACAGCGCGACACCTTCGCCATGCGCCAATTGGCGGAAGATGGGCTGCAGAAATTCAAAGTAACCGAATCGCACTACATCAAGTTGCGCTATGCTTATCAGATCATCCGGCTGGCCCACTACGCCGGGCAGTACGAGCGGGTGCTGAGTTTGTACGATTTCCTCCTGCCGCAGATCGACTTCGACCCCAGCATTATTGAATACTGGATCAAGGGACACTACGCCGGCGCACTCCTGAGACTGGGGCGCAATGTGCAGGCCTCGTATTTGTATTCGCTGGTGTTTGAAAATTGCCCGAGCAAAGCGGAATCCGCCTTTCGATCATTTAAAATAAAAACCGACGATGAGTGGCATCAGTGCGAATTGCTTTGCCAGAGCGACCAGGAACGCGCCACCCTTTATGCGATGCGTGCTAAAATATCGGACAGCAAAGCGCTGGAGGAAATGCGTAAAATATACGAACTCGCCCCTGGCAACCGCCATCTGGAAATTCTGCTGATGAACGAAGTGCGCCATCTGGAAAAAGATTTTCTGGGCGCTGGTTTTAATGCGAACAAAACGGAGAATCGCCGGCTGGGCTATCCTCGGGCGCAAGCGGGAAAATACCTGGTTGAATTGCAGCTTTTCATTAAGCAGATCATCGAAGAGCGGCAGGCGAAGCGCCCGCTACTCTGGCAGATTTCCCTCGGCTACCTCGAAACGCTGGCAGGCAATTATTACGATGCCCGCAAAACTTTTGCCGCGGCCAAAGAGCAGTTGGGCAAAAACGATGACCTGCTACGAGAGCAACTATCGACCTTCGACCTGGCGATGCGCATCAGCACTTTTACCGAAGCGACGGATTCCATTGAGCGCATTGCCAACAATATTCGCAAAACAGAACTGTACGCAAAATACCCCGATTTTCGCTTGTTTCTGCGCGATAAGATGACGGCGCTGTACGAGCAAGGCGAGTCGCCGGGGAAAGCATTTCTGAGCAGCCGCAGCCTGGCGGAACTACGGGTAAATCCACAGATTGATGTGATGGAGGACTTGCTGCGCATTTGCCGAAAGTCTGGACGAAATAGCCTGGAGACCGCGCTAGTCACCAAATCAGACGGTACGACCATCGAAAGGGACCTGCTCAATATGAAAGCCACCCTGCTCCTCGGGGAATTTCGCCTGGAAGAGGCACTGAAAACTTTTAAAGAGATAGATCGCAGCCAATGGAACGACTACGGCGTGTTCAATCCGTTCATTTCCCGCTTCAAAGATTGTGTGAATTGCGCCATTCCCGATACGGCAAACAGCTACAATCGGGGAGAATTAATGGAACGTATGCAAGCTCTCGAATCCCTCGCGAGCGGCGGCAGCGAGCGGGCAGCCCAGCATTATTTCGACCTCGGAACGGCTTACTACAACATCACCTACTTCGGACACGCCTGGAAGGCGGCTGATTTTTTTCGGAGCGGCTCGAGCATGCGGCCCGCCAATTTTGCCGACGGTGATAATGTCGTACCAAACCCAAACTGGGAATTGGGCAACCGGGAGGTGGTGGACTGCACCCGAGCGCTGTTTTTCTTTGAAAAAGCCAGACAACTGGCCCACGAAACCGACCCGGAACTGGCGGCCCGCGCCACTTACATGGCAGCCAAATGCGAGCGCAACGCCTGGTACATCAGCCGCGTTTTGGGTACCCGACGTACCTACGACTACTTTGATCTGCTGCGCGACAATTACGCCGGCACCCGCCATTATGAGCGCGTGGTGCGGGAGTGTAAAACGTTTCAGGCGTATTTGGCGCGACAGTAAAAACAAAAGTCATGGCGCATCTAAAATACACCACGACCAAAGTTTATTCAAATCGTATTCGGACCACAAGTCCATCCATCGTTGTGGAGATGATGTCTTTTTCTTTTATTGGAAAGACGTTATTAACCAGCGCGTTGGATATTTTATGCACCCAAAGAACTTTTGGTTCTCGTTTGTCAACGGCGTAAATTACACCTTTGTCCGAGGGGATGTAAACAATGCCATCTTTTTCAATCGTAGGGGATGGTCCAATATCATACCCAAAATCACAATGCAATGCCCACTCAATCTCAAATTCATCTGCCCGGGTAGAAATGGCGTACAAAGTATCCCACATAGAGCGCACATAAATCAGCGATTGATCCTCGGAAAGCGAAATGGACTCGCGCCCTTTGTTTTCGGTAGAACGCCAGATTTGCTCGCCGCTCGCCGCGTCAATTGCCGTCACAATACGATCCGGCGCGACGATGAAAACGCGACCGTGTGCCAGCACCGGAAAGCACGCTGCCGGCGAATACAGCCGCCCCGGGCGACCGCCCCGCCACTTCCAGGCGAGTTTGCCCGTTTTTTTATCTAAGGCATAAAACGCTTCGCCCCAAGCGCCAAAGTAAACGCGCGCTTCATCGAAGGCAGGCTTGGTTTCTACAAAGCCTTTTACATCGGAAAATGCCCAAATTATTGAGCCATTTTTTAAATTCAGAGCCCAAAACTTACCTTCCGAGCTACCGATGTACACGCGATCACCGTCAATGACCGGGCTGGCTACAATTGCCTTTGCTGTTTTTACCTGCCAAATGAGTTCCCCGGTTTCAAAATTCACACAATAGATGATGCTATCCGTTGCCGCGAAAACCACTTTGTCGCCCTGAATGGCAGGTGTTGAAAAGATTTTGCCCTTTGCCTGAAATCGCCATTTTATCTTGCCATTTTCTTGATCTAAAGCCGTCAGGTAACCATTCGCATTCGGATAAACGCAGATTTCATCCTCACAAATAATGCCGCCGGCTATGTCGCTGCTATCTTGCAAGCTCCAAACGACTTTTACATTAGCATATTTGTCATTTATTGCAAAAGAAGGACGTTCATAATGGGTCGTATCGCTGGTGAAGTCTTGTTTTTTCAGTTCAAATTTTCGCCAAACAGGAAATGTGCCCACGCCCGGTCGGCGTTCTTGAAAGTACATGCTGTCATTTGCAATTTTGACGATATTGTAACCGCCAACATCCTCGCGTGCGCGGAGATTGGAACGTCCCATGGCGCCGGGAATGCCTTCAAAATCGTACGTTTTGTTGCGATGTCCATGCCCGCAAAGCATTGCTTGCGTGTTGGCGCGTTTTAGCATATCGACGATTTTGTACCAATTGCCCAAGCCCTTGTCGAGCGGATAGTGATTCACAAAAATGAGCGGCTGTCCCGTATTTTCAATGGAAGTGACGATGGAATCAATCCAAACGACATCCTCGCGCGGCACCAGCCCGGGCGCCATGCGCATATTCGGCCCGCTGCTGCAGCCGATGAATTTGTAGCCACCGGCATCAAAATGGAAACGCTCGTAGCCAAAAATCTGGCGAAAGCTATTGCAGCCGCTTTCCGACCATTTGGTGTCGTGATTGCCGGGTACGATGTACCAGTTCACCTCGAGTTCGTCGAAAAGGCGCTTTGCTTCCTGGAGTTCGGCATCGGCGCCAAATTCGGTGATGTCGCCGGAAATAATAACGAATTCGATGTCGGGCATCGCGTTGATGTCGGCTACGGTGCGCTCCAGGTCTTCGCTGGCGGTCTCCGCGCCGCCGATGTGCGTGTCTGAGATGAGCGCAAATATTACATCCGCTTTTTGTTGACAAAAAATCACATTCGCGGTAAGCAGGCAAAATAATATGGTTTGAAATCTCATGATCTATCTTTTTGAAAACGAAGCCCCAGCGTCATTGAAAACGTGGGGCTTGTTGTTATTTAGAAAATTTATCCAAAATTTCGCAAATCGTTAAGTATATGCGTGGTGCGACCGATAGGGAATATTATCGATATGCGATGTTCGCATTAGTTATCTAGTACCTTTATAACCCAATAACTTCCTAATCAGCATGATTTGTC
>CAZFBU010000071.1:11582-21999 GCA_964517175.1 uncultured Saprospiraceae bacterium | reverse complement strand
GATTGTTCCGCGTATAATTTTCGGACATTCAAGTTGTTATCAGTACAAATTTTATGTGGGAAAAGTTTTATAACACGGTGTAACGGTATATCGGTGTAACGGTATATCGGTGTAACGGTATATCGGTATCTTGGCGCATCGGCAAATCGAAGTAGAATTTATACCTTTGCGGTCAACAATAATGAATTTTCAATTAACGATTCCCTATGCTCTCCATCCACAGCGACGAATTTTTCATGAAACAAGCCTTCCAGGAAGCCGAAAAAGCTTACGAGCTGGGCGAAGTGCCGGTCGGCGCTATCGTCGTTTGTCAGAATCAAATCATCGCGCGCGGGCACAACCTCACCGAGCAGCTCAGCGACGTCACTGCCCACGCCGAGATCATCGCGCTCACCGCTGCGGCTAATCACCTGGGAAGCAAATACCTGGAAGACTGCACGCTTTTTGTCACACTCGAACCCTGCGTGATGTGCGCCGGTGCCCTCGCCTGGGCGCAGCTCGGGCGGCTTGTGTATGGCGCGGCAGACGACAAGCGGGGCTTCATGCGCTTTGGGAAAAAGCTGCTGCACCCGAAAACAAAAGTGGAATACGGCATCCTGGCGGAAGATTGCGCCCTGCTGATGAAAGCGTTTTTTAAAGCGAAAAGATAAGCACTGCGTTAAACTTCGTTAAAACTGGTTAAGATTGATTTAACGGTCTGGTATTTTAATTGTCCAAACAACTAAATTAGCACAAAAAAGATTCTATAAGTACCGGCGTTGCTGTCTAAATGGCAGTTTCGCGTGGCGCAACAACGTTGTAAAAAACAATCTGACATATGAAAACCATACCAACACTTACCGTTCTGGCAATGCTGCTCACGCTTGGTGCCTGCAGCCCGCGCCTGACGCACTTCACCGAGCGGATGTACAACGAAAACCGCTTTACAGAAGTAGATTTGAAAAAAATCCAGTTCTATTTGTCGGAAGACATCGTGATGCGGCGTGAATTTTCCAGCTCCGATGCACGCATCGAGGGTGGCTCCATTCGCATGATCGGCGGTCGCCAAATTGAGGAGGTCGTCATTCCGCGAGGCACGCCGGGCGTTTTTCTCTTTATGCCCAAGCAGAACCGCCTGGCGATTAGCTTTGAAGGACGGGGCGACGAGCGCTTCCTGATGTTCGGTCCGAATCCGAAAGCCAACGGTCGTTTCGTACTGCTGGCTTCCGACTGGGATCGCCGACAAGGCACCGTGACGTACGAGGGCAGAAGATTTCAGGTGGATGCGTCCAGCGCTTGGGCCGGACTGATGGTGGACCTGAAGCGCATGAACCGCACAGATGTAAGCTCCCGAACCGCAACGGGAAGACGAGTGAACAATTAACCCGGTTGGAGGGTATAGACATTTGGTGGTTGATAGTACAAATCTAATCCTCAACACTTACCACCAAATCCATATTGATGGTGATGGAATTATCGACTTTGATAAGTCCGAGCATGGCGGTTGGCGGCCTAACGCCAAAGTCGGTCATCAGGATTTTCTTTTCGCTGCGAAAGCGAAATTCCTGACTGCCAATATATCTGGCTTGGATGGTCAGGGTTTCCCCCCGGCTTGTACCGGCGATGGTCATGGTGACATTTGCGGTAAGCTCCGCCCAGCCGGTTAGCGCGCGCAGAGAGGTGCGAGGCAGTTTTTCTACTGATTCTAGTTGAATAGAAATGTAAGGATGCTCATCGGCCTGCAGCGTTTTGTACATATCCTGATTCATCACGCGGTGCTTGCAGTCCAGCTTTTTAGTTTGAATTCTTAACACGGCATCCTCAAATAATGCTGCGTTGCCATCTTCGCTGATGCGCAAATTCAATACATTTTTTGGGAAATTTTGCTTGCATTCACACACAAATTGATTGACATTGCTGGAGCCGGCTATCGAAAGCTTGCTCGTTTCTTCTATCTGAAAATACGTACGGAAGAAGCCGGAAGAAATCATAACGACAAAACTAATAAAAACCAGACTAATCAGGTTTTTTTTCCGCGTAGGATGAGCTTGGCGCAACATAAGCTTATGTTTTTTCAAGAGTATTAAAAATTGAATCCCAAAAGTTCCTTTTCCGAAAAAAGCCTCATAGGCATGATACCTACAAGGCTTCTATGTCTAGACGTAAATATTTGAAAATCAGAACCCTAACACCGCTTCGATCATAAAGCCGTTGAATTGACCTTCGGCAAAGATGTTGGAGCTTGGGAAGTCTTTGTATTCCTGGTTGATATAAGAACCTTTCAGCAGCAAGTTTCTCGTAGCAAACCAACCAGCGGCAATTTCATAGCGATTGACCGTCAGGTCTGCGGTTTGTCCACTGCTATCGAAGGTTCTGGCTTGCAAAGCACCGCTCACGGTATTGTAGCGAGCGCCAATGTACACCTGCTCGCGTGGCAGGAAGCGGTAAATACCTTCTACGGAAACCTGCGTCACTTCGCGTTTTTCGGGTTCACTTGCGCCTTCCCCTCTCGGATCATTGCTGGCAAAACCTTGCGATTGCTCATACGTTGCAAATATTTCCAAACCTTTGAACTTCAGGAACGGGTTGATCTGGAAAGCGGTCACGTTGGTTGAGAAGCCCGGATTAATGCGCCCGGAAAAGTCGCTCTGACTAACCGTATTTTCCATTACTTCGTAGAAGCGAGAACCGGCGCGATCACCACCGTACAATGTGTTTCTGCCGGACTCATCATTCATATAAACCGAACCGGAAAGGCGGAAGCGGAAATCTTCTGTAATTTGATTATCATAAGCCAATTTAGCATACACCGAGGGCTTTCTCGTTCTATCCTGAACGTTACCGTTGATCAAACCGTTGGTGATACCCACCATCCCCATGACATTCTTCACCGGGAAGACATACACCTCGCCGCCGATTTCGGTTGCGAATGCATCCATAACGTAGTTGCCGACAAATGGATTGTAGATGGCGTTGCCGTTATCCGTACGCCGGAACTGCTGGTCGCCGTAGTTGATCTGGAAGTGTCCGAGCTTCACGCGGAAGTAGTTGTCGAACCAGCTTGTGTTGTTGAACATCGGCAGTTTGTCCACTTGTACATAGCCGCCTTTCACCCAAAACTCCGAGTGGTGGCGAGAAGACATGTAGTTCTCAACCGAAAGCCGAATGCCGTCTTCCAGTTGCACATCCAGGTTCAGGTTGGCGGTTGCCAGGTTGAAGCCGTTGCCCAGTGCGTACAATTCGTTCAGGTTGGTTTTACCGTCCGCATCAAGTCTCACGTCGGCGTTGTTTTCGTGGCTGAGCGCCTGAAATTGCTGCGTAAATGCCCCACCTATGCGCACTTTTCTGCCGTCGTATTCTACATCCGTTGTCTTGGAGGGTTCAAAGATATTGATCCCATTCTGATCCCAGGGACGAAAATATTGAATTTTTTCTACCTGAGCTGCGAGTTGATTGGTGAAGGCGACAAGAACTATCAATGCCATTGCCTTCATGGTGAAATGGAAGAGTTTCATAAACTTAATGATTTATTCGTTTTGAAATTTTTTGTTAAATTGTACTTTACCTGGTATTACCGAGAGCCGGTAACATTACTTTTAGCCATTTTTACAGAAAACCTGACGGTGATGTCGTCGCCGGTTTTCAAGGTACCCATGAGCGCCGTGGGCGGGTCAATGCCAAAGTCGCTCATTTTCAAAGCTTTCGAGCCATCGAATTGCAACTCATCACTGCCGGTCATCTTACCTTTCACATTCAGGCTGATTGCTTTGGCTTTGCCTGCAATTGTCAGGTTGCCGGTTGCTTTGATGGTGTAGGCATTGCCGTTCTTTTCCAGTGTATTTATTTTTGTTAATTTGAAAGTAATATTTGGATGAGACTTACTTTCCAGCGCTTTGTGCGTCTTGTTGTCCATGATGGAGCCTTTGGTGCTCTTGATGCGCTCCACCGGGATCGTCACGGTAAGGTTGTCGATTGCCTTGAGCGTGGCGTTTTCCATTTGCATTTGACCGGTAGCGTTGACTTCCGTCGCATTCGATTCCCAGTCGTGTAAGCTGGATGTACCAGCGATGGTAAATGTACTGGCTGTTATTTTGTAAGAGGTCTGCGCAATTGTCAGATGAACTACGCACATGAAGGCGGTAAAAATTAGGGTGAATCGTAACATATCTTTGTTGTTTTTAATTTTTCATAAATTACATAGACAAAAGTAGCCGTGTTACGATGCCAAAACGATGACTTCTATCAAAAAAGTAAGTGACCTTTATTACATTAGTAGATGACAAAAGTCACTCCCCGCGCTACCAACGCAGCACGAAATCCTGGAAATAAAGCATTTACTTCGAAACTTTAAAACAATGAAAATCAAATCTTTGCAAGCCTAATCCAGGCGGCGGGTGCCTTCCAGAAACGGAACAAACCGGAAGCGATCGAAAGCTTCTTCTTTATAATCCTGCTCCGATGTGCGAGTAATGCGATACATCTTTTGCACTTTTTTTCCGACGGGTATCACCAGAGAGCCGCCAATTTTTAACTGCTCCAGCAGCGCCTGTGGCACCTCCTCCGCGCCGGCGGTGACGATGATTTTATCAAATGGCGCGTATTCGGGCAAACCTTTGGAGCCATCGCGGAAAAAACAGCGGATGTTGCCCAACTGAAGTTCGTCGAGGAGCGCTTTCGTGCGCTTGTAGAGCGCTTCCTGCCGCTCGACCGTGTACACCCGCCCACCAAGCATTGCCAGTATAGCCGCCTGATAACCAGAGCCCGTGCCAATCTCCAGTACTTTTTCGCGAGGCTGCACATCGAGCAAAACCGTTTGGTAAGCGACGGTGTAAGGCTGGGAAATCGTCTGCTCATTGCCAATGGGAAAGGCTTTATCCTCGTAGGCATGCTCCTCGAATGCCCGATCCAGAAAGTAGTGCCGGGGCAATTTCCCCATCACCTCCAGCAAGCGCTCATCTGCAATGCCGCGCTTACGCAGCTTGTCGATCAGGCGTTTCCGCATGCCTTTATGTCGGTAATTATCTTCCATGTATTTTTTTTCTTTCATTCGACCTGCCTAATATCTGACATATTTTGCACTTTCCCAACCCGAACATTTTACCAGCCAGGTTATTCTTTAAATTATTCGCTGACATTTTGAACTTTGACCTATAGCTTGCTATTTTTGTGTGGCTTCGTGCCAATTGCAATTACTAAGCTTCAGATGTTTATTATCTGATATTTAAATATCTAAAATCCAAAATCTGCAACATGAGCGAAATTAAATTCGGAACAGACGGTTGGCGAGCAATCATCGCCCTCGATTATACGGTTGACAATGTAAAACGCATAGCGGAAGGTACGGCACGCTGGCTGGAAAAACACGGCGGCAAAACTATCCTCATTGGGCACGACTGCCGCTTTGGCGGTGAAATGTTTGCCCAAACGGCCGCACAGGTCTTCGGAGCATTTGGCTATAAAGTTTACCTGGCAAAGGGCTTCGTTTCTACGCCGATGGTGTCACTGGGTACGGTGAAGCACAAGGCGGATATCGGCGTGGTCATCACCGCGAGTCACAATCCACCTTCTTACAATGGCTATAAACTCAAGTCCCACCTCGGCGGACCGCTATCTCCGGATCTGGTCACCGAAGTGGAACACCTCCTGCCGGAAATCTCTTCTCTGGTGCTTCCATCCATAGAAGAAATGGAGCAAAAAGGCTTGTTGGAATACACCGACCTGGAAACGATGTACCTCGATCATGTCGCTGCAAATTTTGACCTGGATACGATCAAAAAATCAGGTTTCCAGATCGCCTATGATGCCATGTACGGCGCAGGGCAGAATGCCATGCGCAAGCTCTTCCCAAATGCGCATCTTCTGCATTGCGACGACAACCCCGGCTTTCACGGACAAGCGCCCGAGCCGATTCACCGCAATTTGCTGGAGCTTTCCGATCTGATTAAAAACAGCGACGATATTTCCCTGGGTATTGCCAACGACGGCGACGCCGACCGCATCGGCATGTACGATAGCAATGGTAACTTTGTCGATTCGCACCATATCCTGTTGTTGTTGCTGCTTTATATGTACAAATACAAAAAGCAAAACGGCAAGGTTGTAATCACGTTCTCGGTGACCGACAAGATGAAGAAAATGGCGGAGCAATTTGGACTGGATTACGAAGTGACCAGGATCGGCTTCAAGTACATTGCCGACATCATGGCGGAGGAAGACGTCATCGTTGGTGGCGAGGAATCCGGCGGCTTAGCCGTGAAAGGGCACCTGCCCGAGCGCGACGGCATCTGGATTGGTTTGATGATTCTGGAATTCATGGCAAAGACCGGCAAATCGCTCGAAGAGTTGATCCAGGAGGTCTATGATTTGGTTGGCGCATTCAACTGCGACCGCGATGATCTCCGCATTGAAGAAGCGGTGAAACAATCGGTTATCAAAAAATGCCAGGAAGATCCGTACCCGGCGTTCGGCGATTACAAAGTGGAAAGCCTCGAAACGGTCGATGGCTACAAATTCAACCTCGGCAACGAGCGCTGGGTGATGATCCGTCCGTCCGGTACGGAGCCGGTGCTTCGCGTCTATGCGCAAGCCGAGCACGCGCAGGAAGTCCGCAAAATACTGGATGCCACCCGGGCCACGATTTTGTAAGCCGCTATCTTGAGCCGACCTGTTTGCCGGTTATTTCCTGGTGCTGCGTCAGTTGCTGATAGGCATCCAGGCCACATTGCAGGAATTGGGCGTAGTCTTTCTTATCCGGCGTGTAACCCACCGGTTGGTTGAGCAATTGACCATCCGGTGACATCAGCACATAGTACGGCTGAGTGTTGGTATGGAAATATTCTGTTTGGTAATGCGACCACTTGTGCCCCACATTGCGAAGCTTGCGCGTACCACCCGTCACTTTTTTCACTTCCACCTGTTCGTTTTCCGGCAGCTCGATTTTCTCATCCACATAAAGCGAAATGACCACGTAATCATCTTTCAGGTATTTATAAACCTCCTGTTCGGGCCAAACGTGCTCTTCCATTTTGCGGCAATTTACACAGGCGTGCCCCGTGAAGTCGATCATAATCGGCTTATTTACTTCTTTGGCGTAAGCCAGACCCGACTCCAGGTCTTTGAAGCAATTCAGGTTTTGCGGGCAATCACACGGATAGAGCCAACTGTAGCAGGTTGGTGGCGCCAGGCCACTCAGCAGTTTCAACGGACGCAGCGAACCGGCTTTATCATCATAAATGAAACCCGTTGCCAGATAAGCTGCGAAGGCT
The DNA here is from genome assembly GCA_964517175.1 of uncultured Saprospiraceae bacterium. Taxonomy (GTDB): domain Bacteria; phylum Bacteroidota; class Bacteroidia; order Chitinophagales; family Saprospiraceae; genus JADJNW01. The sequence continues at coordinate 14,755 of CAZFBU010000071.1, read as the reverse complement.
ACCGACAAAACGCCCAGTCCGACGCGCGTTACCGAAAGTTTTTTAATCGGTGAATCGTGCGGAAATTTGATGACGCCAAACAAATACAGCGCCAGACCAATCGCGATCAGTATCCAGGCTGCCAGAAACGGCTCAATTTTCAGGATTTCCCAATGCTTCACCAGGTCGGCATTCGACAGGAATTTCAGCGCCAGCGCCAATTCCACGAAACCAAGCACCACCTTCACCGTGTTCAGCCAGCCGCCGGATTTGGGCAGGCTGTTCATCCAGCCCGGAAAAGCTGCAAACAACGCGAACGGCAGCGCCAGCGCCAAACCGAAGCCACCCATGCCGGCAGTCAGTTGCATCGCGCCCCCGTCGCTGGTGAGTGCACCTGCGAGCAAGGCACCCAGAATAGGCCCCGTACAGGAGAAAGAAACCAGCGCCAGCGTCAGCGCCATGAAGAAAATGCCGACTGCACCGCCAATGCCTTCGGCAGAACTGGTTCTATTAACCCAACTGCTCGGCAGCGTCAGTTCATAATAGCCGAAAAACGAGAATGCAAAGAACAAGAAAATCAGGAAAAATGCCACGTTCAGCCACACATTGGTGGAAATATCATTCAGAATGTCCGGATTCAGATTGTCCATCAAATGAAAGGGAATACTCAGCACCAGATAAACCGCGAAGATGAACAAGCCATACATGACGGCATTGGCAATTCCTTTTTTGCGATTCTTGCTGCCTTTCGTAAAAAAGCTTACCGTTAGCGGAATCATCGGGAATACACATGGGGTCAGCAGCGCCAAAAAACCGCCAATCAAGCCCAACAGGAAGATCGACCAGTAGCTTTTTCCATCATTCGTGCTTATTTCCTCAATGCTGCACTGCCCAACCGGGTTGCTCAGGTCTGGCTTTGGGAGGTTGCCATACAGCACTTCCATCGCTCCTGCTTCGGGAATGGAAATATCGGACAGCGGATCATCGCCGATAACGAGTTGCATGCCGGCAAAATCTATCCGAAGCGGCTCTTCAAAAGGGATACACCGTCCGTCGTCGCAACTCATGTAAACCAGCATGCCTTCAGCAGGTTGAGTGGGGTCATTCACTTCCATTGGCAGCGTGAACGTGACCTCCTTTTTGAACTTCACCACGTCCATATCAAATAGCTCGTCGTATCCCTCCAGCCGTTCGGTGCCTTCCTCTCTGGCTTTGCCGGAAGTAGTTACGTGGCTGCTTTCCGCAAAATTGAATTCGGTCGGAATCGGACCGCCGTCTTCCAAAAACTGCGAGTAGAGATACCAGCCTTCCGCAATTTTTGCAGTGAACACAGCTTCGTATTTGCCATTGGCTACCTTGCGCAATTCGCCCGTCCACTTCACCGGCTCCAGTATGCCCTCCGCGTTGAGTGGTTCGGCGACTGGCATCGTTTCTTCGGTGGTAATGGAGAGAATTGGCTCGGTTGCGTCTGCCTTAGTTGCGGTGGTCTCTTCTTTCTCAGGCGCTGACTTGGGGGCAGCCTTTTTTGCCATCGCCGATGTTAGCTGAAAGGAAAAATCTTCTTCGCCGGGCGGCAGACAACGCTCGTCGTCGCAGGTCATAAACTCCAGATACCCCGAAATCGGCTTGCTCAGGTCAGACACATTCACCCGCTGCGTAAAGATTGCTTTCTTCGAAAACTTGACGAGATTCATATCGAAAACCTTGTCGTAGGCTTCCTTGCGATTGCCGGATTCTTCCACTTTCCCGATACGCTTGAAATGATCCCCCTCATCAAAATAAAAAGCCGTCGGTATTGGCCCTTCATCGCTTTCCAGATACTGCGAATAAATAACCCAGCCGTCGTCAATAGTGGCCGTAAAAATCAGGTCGAATTCGGTGTCACTGACTTGCCGGGAGGTCATATCCCAGCTTACCGGCGTGAGAATTTGCGCAGAAAGACCCAATGCGAAGGTAAGGATGGCAAAAAGCAGTACTGTTTTTTTCATAATGCGTTGCATTTCTGTTTTGAGCATCGGCAATTTACGGGGTTACAAATTCTTTTACCGCTACCCGATGTTAATTGTTTCACACATTTTGCGGCAACCGGTGTTAAAATACGTTAAACTGTTCCGTTCTGATCTCGAATGTGCTCTCCGGCAATAATAACTCCTTATTCAAGAACAATGGAAAACTCCATCAGCTTTGGCGGCAGGCAGCGCTCGTGGTCGCAGGTCATAAATTCTACCGAGCCATCTACCTGGTTTACTTCGCCTTTTAGCCGGATGCGCTGTACAAAGGCTACTTCCTGCTCAAATTTCGCGAGATTCATTTCAAAAATCTCATCGTAGCCCTCCTTTTTATCGCCTTGTTCTTCGGTTTTACCGATCAGCTCGTAGCCTGCGTGCGGCTCAAAATTGCACCCCGTCGGGATAGGTCCGAACTCGCTTTCCAGATACTGGGAATAGATGTACCAGCCTTCTTCCACCTGAGCCGTGAGTATCAGGTCGTATTCGGTATCAGTGATTTTTTTCGCAGTGAATGTCCAGCTTACCGGATCGAGTTGTGCAAAGGCAGCCGTGGTGCAGAAAATGGCAATCAGGGTAAAAGCGGTGCGCATGGTATTGTTTTCTGTTTGATGAATTTTTACAAAAATAGGCCGACGAATGGAATGCTTGTGTGAGCAAGGTTACGATTAATAAAAGATTAACACTCCGGTAAGCTGATCTCTGATCGGCGTCAATATCACACAGGTTTCTAATCTCAATACACCAGATTGAAACCATAAAAAGTTGAAAATCAAATTATTGCTGTTTTATATTAAAAAAGATAACGCCCTAAAAAACAAAGCTTCGCGTCCTGGCGCCTTTGCGAGAGATAAAAACTGCACGGACTATCGTAATCTTTATGCTACGCAAATTGTTAATGCTTTGCAATGAACAACCACCTGGGAACGACGATTCTTGGCGAGCAACTCCTGCTCCATCCGCTGCGGGCTGTGTATTGGAAGCGAGAAAAAGCGCTGTTAATCAGTGATTTACACTTGGGAAAAACTGCTCACTTCCGGCGGCAGGGCATTCCGGTACCCGAAGCCGTCAGCGATACCAATTGGGACAAACTCATTAGTCTGCTTCTCGACTGCCAGCCCGAGCGCGTCATATTCCTGGGCGATTTGTTTCATAGCCAACTGAATCGGGAATGGGATGATTTTTGCC
>CAZFBU010000071.1:2994-11482 GCA_964517175.1 uncultured Saprospiraceae bacterium | reverse complement strand
TTCCTGGGCGATTTGTTTCATAGCCAACTGAATCGGGAATGGGATGATTTTTGCCAACTGATTGCCCGGTTTGCGCCTGTCCGCTTTGAACTCGTTCCAGGCAATCACGACATTCTGCAAACCAACCAATACGAGCGAGCCGGGCTAATCGTGCAGCCGGAACATTTACACCTACCACCTTTTATCTTGTCGCACCATCCGTTGCCAACTGTGCAACAAGGCTGGTACAACCTCTCCGGTCACATTCATCCCTGCGTGTGGCTGCGCGGCAAGGGTCGCCAGCGCCTGAAACTGCCTTGCTTTTATTTCGGCAAACAACAGGGCATCCTGCCTGCTTTTGGGGCTTTTACCGGCACCGCCACAATAGATGTAAGAAATGGTGATCGGGTTTTCGTCATTGCGGAAGATCAGGTGTGGGAAGTAAAATAAAATGGGTGGACTCAACGCTCCAACCGCAGTCGCACTAGTTCACTTTCAGGCTTTTGGCGTACAAAAATACATGCCTGGCGGCATTCAGCATCGCATCGATATCCGCCCATTCATCGGCGAAGCCGCGCTGCCCGCCCCGATTACCGCCCAGCCCGATCGCCGGTACGCCCTGGCTGATGGCTACGTTCAAATTGGAGGAGCCGGAGTTGGAAAGACTGGCTTCGTAGCCCAGAAACCTGGAAACAGCTACGGCGGTCTGGACTTGCGGCGATTGCCGAAAACCTTCAATCTGCCCGGCCTGCATAATCTGAAATGGTTCCATTGTCAACTTAACTTTCGTCTCAGTGGCTACTTGTCTTAAAATAGCCCGGACGTCCGCTTCTATTTCTGTAATGATATTTTCATCCAGCGACCGAATATCCAGCGAGAAAAATCCGGTTTCCGGTTTGTGGTTGAAAACATTTCCGCTTTGAATCATTCCAATATTGATCCGGGTTCGCAACTCGTCGTATTGTAAAGGTTGTGGAAGCTGGAGGATGCGATCCACCGCCCGGCCAAGCCCCTGGTTCACGTTGGGTTGATCCGGCGTACCACCGCGCAGCGTATGACCGGGCGGACCGGCAGCGACGACTTTCCACCAGTGAATGCCCAGCGCACCGTAGGAAATATTGTGTCCATCGCCCAGCACATCCACAAAGACGATGGCTTTGTCCTGGTATTGTTCAAAAAGATGGTGCATACCTTTCAATCCGGTTTCTTCCTGGGCTACGGCGGCAAAAACTAAGGTGTAATCCGGCACTTCACCGGATTCAATCAGGGCTTCTGCGGCTGCCAGCATGGATACCGTGATGGAGGATGTGTTCGTGCCCGGTCCGATGAGTTTATGATCTTCCAAAAAGGGAATTTTGTCCGTATTGCGCTGATGCTCGGCGACACCCGCCAGATCGTCGAGGGTGCTGACAAAGACGATGCACTGCTCACGCTTTCCGGGCAGCGTACCGATAGCATTGGGCATTTCATTCACGGTTACACGCTGAAGCCCGATCTTTTTCATAATGTCGGCAACTGCTTCTGCGCGTTCGTGCTCCTGCCCGGAAGGGGAAACAATCTGCCCGATTTCAATCAGCCAGTTGGTGTATTTCTGTCGGTTTTGATCGATAAATTTCAGAGCGCGCTCCGTTTTTTCATCTTCAAAAGAAGAAAGAACCGCGTCGTGCTGTGCGCAGACCGAACAGCAAATGGCTGTCGTCAGCAAAAAAATAACGAAAAGACGGAATAGGTGCATTGGTAAACGTTGGTTAAAAGTTTGACTCGTCCGCGAAGATAGTGATTTTTCGTTTCGCTTGCCAATGTCTTTGCAACATTTGTCTTTTTGTCTGCTTCCCCGGGTGGGATTTACGAAATCGCCAAGATTTCGCAAATCCCGCCCGCTGCACCGTCATTTCGTCATTTCATCAAGCAAATTACGTTCGCCACCGGCAGCAGCCGTTCCATTTTCATAGCGCCGGTAAACTGCGTGCGCAGGGAAAAGTTGAGCAAGATATTCCGGCTGAGCCGAAAATCACCGCCGTAGGCAATGGTGTATTGATTGATCGTGCCGTCGTTGTTGAAGTTGATCCATCCGGAGCCGAGATCTTCTTCAAACTTACCGGCAAGAAATTCCTCTTCATCGAATGCAACTTCCTGAGTCAAATCAAAGAAATTCCCCAAATTTTCGTAAACCACCTCCGTGAAAAAGTTAAATTTCGCATTGCCATAGCGATAGCTAAGCCCGAAGAGCTTATTGGAGCTGTCAATGATTCTGGTGTATTTAAAAATGCCGGACAGCAGCCCGTTTCTGCCCATTTTCAAAGAGCCATTGAGCCAGAAAGCCATGCCGGCGCGTTTTACTTTCAGGCTGTCAAAGCCTTGATTATCATAGGTATAAACCATGCCAAAAGCGCCATCAAGCATCGTGCGGTTCCAGTTTTCGTACTGATAAGCTTCAATGGCATCGCGGTATTTTTCTTTGGCTTCTACGGATATGGCCCGTTTGCGCAACCGCAGAGCGTCTATCTCTTCCTGGACGATCGCTTTGTCCGTCGGATCCTGGGTTTCGTACCTTCTGATAACCAGCGAATCCATCTTTCGCTGCACTTCCAGCAGGGAAGCGTCGTGCTCTTCTGCCAGTTCCGCAACGATTGCCCGATCGCTAATGAGGTCGTTTTCCGCGTAAAGGTTCATTTTTATGGAATAAGCCGCGTGATTGACACCGTCAATTTTTGCCGTACCGACGGAAACCCCCAGCGTCGATAGCCTGCGCGCAACCGGCCCCGCATTGATGTACTCATTGAAGGGTCTCTTTTTGTAATACAGATGCCACAGCGGCTGGGCTTCCAGCGCCAGATCGGGCGCCAGGTTGTAATTTTTGATGCGCCAATCTACTTTGAAGCTCCTTAGGTCGGAGGGGCGCAGCACAATTTCCGGATTGACGCCCAGTAATGCAAATGCCGGCGAAGAGGGTATCGACATTTCGGCATCGCTCAATTCTTCGTAAAACTCATCCTCCTGTGCCAGGGTATATCCGCAAAGGCACAACACCAACAATGGAATTAGCAGTAACTTTTTCATGATAAGACAGGGTTCGTGTTTTTGAAATATAATGAATACACAGACAAAATTACCCGCTCTCCTCTCCCATGTATTCATACTTTTGGGTGAATTATTTTGTAGTGGGCAAACTAAAAAATGGAAATATTTGTCAAAATCACCCTTTTGGGTGAAGCTTTGGCAACTGCTTTTCGCTAATTTTGATATTGTAAAAAGCAACCCTAGATATACCCTCAAAACCATGCGCGTGCCCATACAGCACTACGCAAGCAGGATGGGTGAAAATTAAAATGATACCCCTGAAATAAATCAAAAGACTGCCTGAAAACATTATATGTGATGATAGCGGAGATTTTGACTTCGCTACATAGAAAGGGCATTCTATTGGCATATCCTTTTCTTTGTTTCTATGATATTTTTTTTTAATAAAAACAAAAAACCATGAAAAATCTCATTCTCTGCGCGTTTATGCTCGGCATAATGCATAGCGCATCTGCCCAGATTAGAGATTCGCTGCTCTGGTTTAAAGCAGAACCCGGAAAAACCGTTTCCATTAAAGGCAATTTATCGAATGGCTTTCAGATGAAGACGCTCGCGTGGGCCTGGAACAGCGCCGTTGCCTGCTTCCCGGAGACGCAAAAGCGCAAATTCACCGGCAATCACGTGCTCTACGCAGCAGAACTATCCGCGTATTCGGAAATGGAAATCACGGTGATACCTGCGGACAAAAACGCGAATTTCAGCCTGTACGCTTACGAAGTCGGGCAGATAGAAAAAGGTAATATCGTGCCTAATCTCAACAGTTGTATTCGTTGCGAAGCCGACCATAAGTGGGATTACAAAAAGCGCGGGCAAACCCAGAACCACACACGCACCGTTCGGGATATTCTGGCGATCAACCGCCCCTATCAGGTCGTCATCGGCGTAGCTGGCGCGGAGGGGTTGCAGGAAGGTGGCTACACCCTGCAGATTTCGCTGAAAAGTCGCTAACTTTATCCCGGAAACTTCCAGACGCCAAAGCAACGGGAAATACCTGTTGGCGATGTAATCCGTTGCTTTGGCATATCAAAAACGAAGCGCAATATGCAGGCGATATTCGAAGAATGGCTGGCACGCATCGGCTGGGTCGAAACATTCACTGTGACACTCGACCTGCCCGGAAGCGAAGTAACGCAACATTTGCAACAACACGCCGATGTGGGGGATGACTTTGGATTCTTCGAGGTATTCGCCACCCGGCAAAAGCCCTACACCGGCTACATCAACACAGATACTTTTACGCTTCGGCGTCGCCGAAAACTCTTCGAGTGGAACACCGGTCTGGCGCGCCTGAACGGCACTTTTCAAAAACAAAAACAGTGTACCATCGTTACCACCCGCATCGCTTTTCCGGCGTTTTTACCAATCAGCATGGCGGCTGTTTTCGTAATATTTTACGGTATTTGTATTGTCCTCATCGCAGCGGGTGTTTTTGGCGAAGATGCTACGTTCATCCTGCCTTTCGTGCTGTTGCAAGGCGTTGTTTTGGCGCTGATTTTTTACTTTATCCTGCGCTGGGAGATAAAAGTGAACAAAAGATACTTTGAGCAGGACCTCCGAAGGTTGCACTGAGGCAATGCTGTCCCTCTTTTTCCGGAAGTCTGCATTTCATAATTGGTAAGCCGAATAAGTTGCTGTAAATTAGGGGCATTATTTAATTCAAAACAAAATGCCCGGTTCAAATGCAAAACAAACCAGCCCCGCGCTTCCTCTCTGCAGATACCATGCAGGATTACCTTGCTATCGGCTATCTGTACCTGCTCATACTGGGCATCGTCAGCGATTCCATTTACTACGGTATGCTAGGCATCAACATCCTCAGCTACTCGAATGTGCTGGATGTGCTGCTGAGTCCCATTGTACATTTGACGGAAAATCTCGTTTTCCCCGCCATTATTTTGCTGCTTCCCGCCATTGGCTTCGGCATAATGAAATTTATCCAAAAAATGAATCAAAAAAAGGCAACCCCATCCGGGAAAAACCATTTTCTCCTTTCGGATGAAAACATCTTCCGGGGTTGGGTGCTTTTCTCCGCCTGGCTGGTGTTTTCGGCGTATCTTGGCTATGGACTGGGCGGTGGACAAAAATTGAGCCAGCGGATGCAAAGCGGCGACATCCAACCGGATCACCGCATTTTTTTTCACGACCGGGAAGCACAGGAAGTAAAAGTTGTAGGCAGTAACAGCACTTTTATTTTTTACATCGAGCCGGGCAGCAAGGTGGTCAGCATTTCACCCATGCAGGAAAATGTATGGAAGCTGGAAGCACTGGAAGATTGAAGCACTCGGGGTCATTTCTAAGCCGCATCTTGCAAAGCGGACGCGGTGATAATAAAAAATATGCTACTCCAATAATCAGTACAAAGCCATATCAAAACGCCAGCGGTAATTCTTCGTCAGCGGGTGCGTATCGCCCCAGGTGCGGAACAATGCAATGGCCGTGCGGCGCGGCAGGTCGTTGCGAAACGCCTTATCTACGGTAGTAGCGGCGATGATTTCCTGGATCGCTGTTTCAAAATCATTTTGTTTAATGGCGCGCTGAGCCGCCGAAAGTCGCTGCCCGGCGGGAGCATCATTGCCCTCGAATGCCATGAACTCCGCCAGAGTGCGCACATCCGTTGCGGCGTCGAAGTGTTGGTGCCCCTCCAGGATATCGGCTACCAATGCGGTGGCGCGCGCAGGTTCGCGAAATACTAACTGCGCTGCCAGCGCAATGCGGGCTTCCGCTACATCCGGATTTTGAGCGACAAATGCCTCGAGTTGATCCATCGACGCCGGGCTGCCGTTCAGGTTTTGCAGCAAAGCCGCCAGGTCGTTTTTGCGCTCGTCGGGCAGGTTTTCCTCCAACCACTTCAGAATAGCGCTTCGGGGCAGCGCGCCGACGAAATCGGCAATTTCCTCGCCTTTATAAAACATTTTGACGTTCGGGATACTCATGATGCGATACTGCTGCGCCACGTCCGGCGCTTCTTCCGTATTCACTTTTACCAGCGTCCATTTATCCGACTGCTCGGCAGCCAGTTGCTCGATGGTCGGCCCCAGTACCCGACATGGCCCGCACCATTCTGCCCAAAAATCCACAACCACCGGTTTTTCATAACTTTGGTCGATAACCTGCGTCTTGAAATCGAAGTTTTGCATATTTTCTGATCTTTTTTCTCAAATTAGTACGGATAATGCTATCACCCAATAGGGGCATTTCCTATTGTTATACATCGTAATAATGAATAAAGTTGGCATCCGCTTGTGGCGGATTTCGTTGAAAAAAAACAATGAGAATATGAAAAAATGGATACTTGCTTTCACCTTATTAGGTGCGCTCCAGCTTTCGGCGCAGCAGGAGACCTTGTTTGACGAGTTTGACATCATGGGCGCTTTTGGTGGTCCTATTCTGGAAATCGGCTCCATCAATGGCGAAGTCGGCGCAGATGTCGGCGGCGGCGGTGCACTAATCATCAACAACTTCTTCCTCGGCGGCTACGGAATGGGTACTGATTATCCGCAATTTGAAAGAAATGGAATTGATTACAATATCCGGTACAAACACGGCGGCTTTTGGCTTGGCTATACCCACCGGGAGTACAAGGCCGTGCACTTGTACAGCAGCGTGAAGATCGGCTGGGGCAAGGCGCAGATGCGCAATGACGGCAGTGTGGAGTTTCAGGATCGGCATTTTACAATGATTCCGGAACTGGGTATCGAACTGAACCTGACTGAGTGGTTTAAGCTGGGCTTCACCGGCGGCTACCGATGGGTGAATGGCATCAATAACTTGCCGGGGCTGAACAATGCCGCTTTCAGCAGCCCGGTGGGTATCATCAACTTCCGGTTCGGGGGCTTCAGCGATAATAGTTGGGATTGGGATTAAGTGAGTCCACGATTCATCATCAAAACGATGGTAAAAGTAGAAAATGCGTCATAATCTATTGAAAGTAGGGCCGGAGGCAAATCGGTGGAGAGGATTTTTGTAAATCTTTGCGAATCTCGGACAAATTATCAATGGTACGGAACCATCATCGCGAGGCTCCACAGATAAACATCTGTCCCGATCCAAAGATGCACCGGTGGCACGGCGATGTCGAAATTTAAACACATTCTCTGATTCGACAGGCATATTGATTTAAGAATTGCCGCAATCGAAAGCAGTAGAAATAAATATGTAAAAAACAAGCGAGTTCAAAATAAACGATTCTGTTTGACGATTTTTTAAGAATTTTTCAAAAAATGACAATTTTCTGAAAATTTAAATCTTTGCCACTTTTCTTTTATGAAATATTTTTCTATATTTGCTTTACGATAAATTTTAAAGGCAAGTAGTACACGCATTAAAAGAACCGATAGGCATCGGACAACACTCCCAATTAAGTATTTTTTCAATATTTTAAAATTTCAGGCTCTTGGTGTTTTCCACCAGGAAACGCACTATTGCCATTTTACCATCCTATTGAATCGGTAGAAAGGTAAATTAATTAGTGTGTTGCAAATGAACTCCGGAACACCACGGGGGCTGTCATTCTTTTCGATTGGGCAGTGGGTACGGCGTCGTAAATGGTTGCTTTTTTTGTTTCAACATGTTTGCTAACATTAAAATTCGAGAATTTAGTGTAAAAAAGCTAATCAACACATTTTCAATGCTTACTTTGGAGGTCGCATTCTGGTATTATACCAATTTGGAAGTCGCACCGTAGGTCGATATGACTCCTATGGAGCGTCCCTTCGGGAGAAACCGTAAATAATTGGAAATCATTTTTTAAAGTGCCTCTCAACACGCCATCGTCAGTTGAAATTGGTATTATATGAAAGAATAGAAGCTGCAAACAAGGCATTATGATAAATGTAAGGTATCTTTATTTTTTGTCCTTTATCGAAGGGGCATCGGTCATGTCAACTGAATTGATGGGGGCAAAGCTACTGGCGCCTTATTTTGGAACATCGCTTTATGTATGGGCGGCAGCGTTGGGCTTGACGCTGGGCGGACTGATGAGCGGTTATTTCCTCGGAGGAATTACTTCGCGACGGTTTCCGGGCAATTTGAATATTCTTTACTACATACTCATTGCCGCAGGCGTTTTTCTCTTTTTGATGCCCTTTACCAGCAAAGTCGTTATGGAAGCTACTTTGTCTCTCAGCCTGCAAACCGGCGCCATGCTGTCGCTCCTCGTTTTTATGACGCCGCCTCTCCTGCTGATGGGAATGGTATCCCCATTGATTATCAACCTGCTGACCGAAGAGGCAAAAGAAGCCGGAAACAGCGCTGGCAATGTTTACGCCATTTCCACCCTCGGCGGCATTCTGGCTACTTTCCTGCTGGGTTTCTACATTATCCCTGAGTTTGGCATCACCAACCCCGCACTCATCAATGGTTTTCTGCTGGCAGTTTTTCCTATGATCTCCTTATTCAGAAAAAAGCGACAACTGGCAAGCGGGATTGG
>CAZFBU010000071.1:0-2894 GCA_964517175.1 uncultured Saprospiraceae bacterium | reverse complement strand
TTTTTCCTATGATCTCCTTATTCAGAAAAAAGCGACAACTGGCAAGCGGGATTGGGTTGCTGATGCTCGCCGGGCTTTTTTATCAGTGGCGTACGGCTGAACATACGGCACCGGATCTGCATTACTATTCCGAAGGTGTAATGGGACAAATAAAGGTTATTGATTTTCCTTTTGTGGACCGAAGCAACCGACCACGGGAGGGACGCGCCCTCATCGTCAACAATACGTTGCAGACGGTGCAAGACCCAAAAGATGCCGAATATGATTTCTGGCCATATACGCGTTATATTCCGGCACTCATCCGGCAGTTTTCCCACACAGAAAAAGTATTGCTGCTGGGAATGGGAGGCGGAACAATGGTCAGGCGGCTGGAAGAAAAACGGTTTGAACTCGTGGATGTCGTAGAAATTGACCAACGGGTTTGCGACGCTGCGATAAAATATTTTGGGTTGTCTCCAGCGTATGATATTATCGTGGATGACGCCCGGCACTACCTGAAAGTAGCCCCGCGCACTTATGGTGCCATTATTTATGATACTTTCAAAGGAGAATCAGCTCCGGAGCATTTGATTACAGTGGAAGGACTGGAAGATGCAAAGAAAATTCTTGACAAAGACGGCATTATCCTGATCAATTTTTACGGCTACCTGGATGGCCAACTGGGAAAAATTACCCGCTCCATCGCTAAGACTTTAATGAATGCCGGATTTCAGGTGAGTGTACTGGCTACGCCGGGCGCTCCTGATGTGCGCAATATTATTCTCATGGCTTCGGAAAAGAAAACATACGATGACCTCGTAGTGCAGGAAGAAGACCTGGATCTGAGGCCACTTGTCGTCAATATGAGCGATGCGGTTACGCTCAGCGATGAAGCGCCGCAAACTTTGCTTTACGCCAAAGCTGCTGCTCAATGGCGCCGACTCTACAATCAGTATTATACAAAGGAGTTCTCGAAGTATTGAGATGACTCTGGGCGGAATTGCCAGTATCAGGTTATCTTTATTTTTGTTTTTTTGGCAATCTGTTTGTAAACTCTATCTTTTTTTGTTATATTTGTTCAACAACCATGCCTATCTAAATACAATTTGTGGATATACGAACTTTCATTTCCTTTCAGGCTGAAAGTCGTCTCCTCGTTGTGTCTTTCCACTATTCATTCTTACAGGTTCTTCCAATGCGATGCAGATTAATTGAAATTTGAATTGTTCCGTAATACGAACAAATCCGTAATGGTTATTTTATCTATTTATCATTTATAAACAAAATTTGAATTAGTATGAAAAAGTTCTATTTGCGTATGCTAGCACTTTTTGTGCTATTGGCAACGTTCGTGGTCAGTTGTGTTCAGGAGGATGAACTATCAAACGACCAGGCAGTGTTTCAGGACGAGCAAATCGTCAATTTCAAAGATGGTGTCATTCCGGGTAAGTACATCGTTGTATTCGACGAAAAAATGCTGGAAGACCGCTATGCTGCGCCCAAGAAAGCGGGCACTCCGTACGACGCCCAACTGGAAGCGATGAGAGAGATCGCCGCCGACATTTTGCGCGCGCACAAAATCAGTTCCACGAAAATTGAGAAGACTTATGCGGTTGCTATCAAAGGAATCGCATTACCGCTCTCAGACGAAGAACTGGCTGCCCTCAGCGCTGATCCGATGGTGAAATATATCGATCAGGATCGCGTAGTGAGCGTACAGGGAGGACCGCCCTTTGGTGGCGGTGGCAGTTGTGCCAGCAGCAGCAATGAAACCGTACCCTGCGGTGTCAATGTCGTCAACGGCGGCGCTAATTACAATGGCAACAACGTTGCCTGGATTATTGATACGGGTATCGACCTGGATCACGAAGACCTGAACGTGGACGCTTCCCGTGGTTTTATAGCTTCGGATATGAAAGGCAGAGATGGCAAATCAGCCGACGACGGCAATGGTCATGGTACGCACTGTGCAGGTACAGTAGCTGCCATCGGCAGCAACGGGAAAGGTGTAGTGGGCGTGGCTGCCGGCGCTACGGTTATCCCGGTGAAGGTATTAGGTTCTAATGGTAGCGGTTCATTCTCGGGTGTAATACAAGGTGTTGACTACGTAGGCGCCAACGGTTCTGCCGGTGATGTAGCCAATATGAGCCTCGGCGGCGGTTTCAGCCAGTCTGTGAATGACGCGGTAGTTGGCGCTTCCAGCGGTGGCGTTTGGTTTGTCGTAGCAGCCGGTAATGACGGCGCGGACGCCAACAATTACTCTCCGGCCAGTGCCAATGGAACATACGTTCGCACTATCTCGGCGATGAATTGCTCCGGCAATTGGGCTTCCTTCTCCAATTTCGGCAACCCGCCGGTGGACTTCTGCGCGCCTGGCGTGAGCGTTTGCTCTACTTATAAAGATGGTGGCTATGCTTCGCTGAGTGGCACGTCTATGGCAGCACCGCACGCAGCGGGCGTTATTCTGGCTACGGGTGGCAGCCCAAGCACTTGCGGCACCGTGAGCGGTGATCCGGACAGCAATCCTGATCCAATTATCTGCCAGTAATTTTTTTCTGAAGATTGTAAAATCGACAAAAGCCCTTCTGCCATTGCGGCAGCGGGGCTTTTGCTTTGACGAACGGGCTTCCAGATTTATGCCATTTTCAATTAATGACGACGCATTAAAGAGTCTTTTAAGTATTGATTTACAAATACTTATGAATTCTCCCGAAGGGACGCCTTTGGCGCGATTTCCGATCCCGACCTACAGTACGGGATTTCGCTGCGCTCAACTTCTCACTTCCGAATTGGTATTATGCCTTTGGCAGCAATGCGATTTTTTTGGAAATGATCTTTCCCGCCTGTTGCACCGTCAATATGTAATTGCCGGCAGGAGCGCTGCCGAGGTTCAACTGGTTGTTGTAATACCCATC
>CAZFBU010000070.1:0-22193 GCA_964517175.1 uncultured Saprospiraceae bacterium | reverse complement strand
AGGCTCCGTAGGAATGCCTCACGGCAGATGGCAATGCCATAAATTTGTCCAGGCATTTAATTGCCAAAAAAACCTACGCCCCGTGCCATCAGTGTGGCGCAGAGGGGAATGAAGACCAATAGCAATAACTCCAAACGGATGAGCCAGACGACGTTATTTGGAATATCAACCAGTTCGTTCAGGTCATCGCCCCGGCGATTGCGGAAAAAGAAGACCGTTGGGTAAATGGAGAGCAAGCCAAGCAGCACAGCGAGCCCGACTTTGAGGTGAAAGATCCAGTTTTGCGAATAGACTTCCGCCGGTTTGCCTACGCCAAACCAGAGCGTTAACCCTGCCGCTACCGCCAGAATAGCGCCGAAACCGTAAATGCCATCCAGCACGAACAGGCGAGCGATCTCGCCGCGGGTCATGCGCTTTTTTAGCAACAAATGCTCGCCCACCAAGCCGCCTACAATGGCGAAAATGCTGATAAAATGCAGGTAGCGAAAGAGGATTTCGAGGGTCATGGTATAATTCGGTGTTCGTGATTAAAAGCTGAAATGAAAGGATAAACGCGGAAAGATTGGTTTGGTTCTATGCTAAACGTTTCTTAGCATTCAAAAAAAGTCGGAAGCCCGATATACCTTTGCCTTGCCATTAATGAGGACGGCAAATACCCTTTCTTTTGCCGGCAAACGATTGTCGTGGTATGTTATGGGCACAAGCAACAGATCGTGGTTGGTTTTGTAGTCCCCGTAGGGATACAGGTTATAATTCCGGTCAAAACCAGTTTTGTTGGAAAGCACTTTTATGTGGTTAAACATCCGGGAAGCCTTTGCCCAGGGCATCTCCAGGTGTGGCAACAGCGGCAATTGTTCGCCCATTCGACTACCGTGTACAGCCGCGCCTTCCAACTGATGCCAGTAAGAGCGGGAACCCCGGTCGAAAGGAAGCAGGTTACTGTTGTACAAAAGCCCGGATACGCCAAAAGAGCCAGTATTCTTTCCGGTCACATCCCATACTTTGGCTGTGCCGGTAAGCGGACAATAGGTCAGCACGATAGAGACGCCGCCCAATTCATCATTCACAACTTCGTGATAGTCCAGAATCGAGTGCGGATAAGCTTTGGTTTCACCGTTCCGGCTTACGAGAACCACGAGGTCATTTTCCTCTGTTATCGGAACAGGTAGCCCCGGGGTATAGTCCATAAATTTTGGCTCATTGATAGATGGAATGCCATTAAACCCTGCACCATCAAATACGAAATTGGTTGGGATTGTCCAATTTTCTGCGGGTTGCAGATTTAAATGAAGAGTTTGCGGCAAGCCACCGTGAATCATTGCACCCGGATACATGGTTCCGAATACAAACCAGTAGCCCAAACCGGCATTCACACACTTTAGTTGTTGTCTGGCTCGCGGACCTTCCACTGCACGCCCGAAAACATCCCAAAAGTTGCCTTCCTGGTCTTTCATTACAATTTTGCCCCCGTCCTCTACCGCTTCAAAGGAGAGCAACTGACCGCCTAACTCCCGCTCGAAGGCTGCAATAAAATTCCAGCGCAGGGCTTCGTCGAGCGTGGAAGCATTGTCATTTGGAATTTGTGACTTAAAGACATCCACACTACCCACCAGGACGATGGGCACAGATTCAAACTCATCCTGAATGATTTCCACTGTTGTTCTCAGAGGAGGGGATGCCACAGGGGGTAAGCCATCCGAATTCAAAGTTGAATCCTGGCAGCCCTGAAAAAGTAGAAAAATGAACAAAATGAATGGAAAGGAGGAAAGCCGCATAAATATTTTTGTACAAAAATGCCCGCTTTCTGCACAGCAAAGTGTCGTAACAGAAACAACTACTGTACTTTTTCGGCGATTGTTCCACAGGATTGCTAATGTAAATCCCGAAAAGTAACAGCCTAATCCACCAGTCGCCACTTGAAGCCAACGCGCAGTGCTGCGGGCGGGTGTGCGTAGTAAGCGGTTTGGTAGAAGAATTCGTCGGAGCGGAAGCTGGCGGAATTGAGCATATTTTCAAATTTGGCGAAAGCCCGGAATTTGGTGACGCGCATCGTGAAGAAGGCATCCAGCCCGGGGTAGAGTGGCACTTCCCGGCTGTCCTGCAGGTGAAACTGCCCGGTGACGGGATTGTAATAATCCGCAAAATAGGTGCTATTGTAACGTACATCAAAACCAACGCGCACGTTCAACACCTGAAACCAGTAGCCCTGGTAGTAAAAGCTGTGTTTGGCAAAAATTTGCGGCAAGCGGACGAAATCTTCCGAAGCCTGCTGCAGCGCGACGGTATTGTCGAGGTGGAAATTCCAGACCTTGAAGTCCTTCTGCAGAATGAATTGCAGGATACTGATCGGCACGCTGGTCTGCTTCGGCGTGGAAAGCGTATCGAAATAGATGTAATTATTCAGCAAGTGATAGCGCCCGGTGATGCGCAGATCCCAGTTGGACAGGCTGTAAGTGCCGCCGATGCTGGTTTCCAGCGTTTGCCGGAAGTCGTTGTTCCAGATGGGGCGTTGGGAAACAAAGAAGCGGTGTTGCAGCAAGTTCGGGCTGTAAAGCTGATTGACAAACTCGCCCTCCAGGCGACCGAAATTCTTGAAATCCAGGAGCAACCGCCCCTCTGCGCGGTAGTCGCCGACGTTGTCGAGCAAGCCCAGGTGCCCGTACGTTTCGAGCCGCAGCCGCTCGCCCAGGCTGATGTTCCATTTGCCGGTAAGGAAAAGGTTGTTGATGGTGGTATCCCTCGGTTCCTGATTGAGCAAATAAATGCTGCTGACGACTCCCACTTCCAGCAGGTCGCGTTCGCGTTTGGCTTCCGAAACCCGGCTCTGTCCCAGTTTGAAAGTGCGGAGCCGGAAGCTGTTTTCGATTTTCTGATGCTGAATGAAATGACGGACGCCTCGCAGGTCGGCATTGAAATTGGGAAACCGCTGGAAGAACGTCGCATCGGCATTGACATTATCATCGAAAAACTTGTAAATATAGTTGCCAAAAACAGCCTGGTGCGACAGCGTGAACGCACGGGTCATGCCTTTGAGCGAATCGGGTTTGCCTCCCAACTGGAGATAATGGGTGTAGGCGACCTCCTGGTTGGCGTAGCGCGACTGGGCGTTGTCGAGAAAAACCTGCGCCGCCGCCGGGGTAGCGTTGTTTTCCGTCAGGTCAATTTCTGCTTCGATGCCGCCATGGTCCTCGTGTTCGATGGTATTGGTGGTTGCCGCCAGGAAACCCTGGTAACGGTCGGTTTTACCGCGCAGCCAGAAGCCGAGAGTGACGGTCGTATTGCGAACATTTTGGTTCGGGAATTGATTTTCGGTACCGAGCCAGCTAAGCCGGTCATAGCTGACGGCAAAATTGAGGCGATTGGCAAAATTTCGACTGAAATCCGCCTGCAAATAAGTTTCCGCCTGCTCCGAGCCAACCATAAAAGCGAAGTTGCTGTACGCCTTTTGCAGGCGATAGAATTTCACATCGGGGGCTTTGGTCATGTATAGGTCAAACTGGTTGAGCCCTACCTCGAAGCCTCGCCGCCAGGTCGTTTCAAATACCAGGGGCTGATGCGCCGAGCCAGGGTTGCCGAGGTGCATGTAGTCGAGTTCTCGCTTTCGTACGGGGTCGTACTGCTGAAAATTTGCCAGCGTGGAATCGGAAAAGGGCTTTTCCCGGTTGGGATTATCGGCAAGGAGGAAAAAAATTCCAACCGTATCGGGGATAACCCTTTCGTTGCGCTGTTCGCGTTGCGGCTGCGCCTGGGGCGTAATGCCGCCAAACACCTCGCCTGGTCGTTGCGCCTGCCCCTGCATCACAAACAGCAAAAAAATAACCCCTCCTCCCAACAGTCGAGTCAGTTGCTGCATAAATGGATTGAAATCTGAATTCTTACACCGCTGATTCTTCGACGAATACGCCATAGGCATCCATGAAGAAATCCGCCGTTACACTACATATCCAAAATCGCCGGACTCATGCCCATCGACGAGAAACCACCATCGTGGTAGAGGTTCTGCATCGTCACCTGGCGCGTCAGGTCAGAAAACATCAGCACGCAGTAATCGGCGCAGGCTTCCGCCGAGGCATTACCCAGGGGCGACATTTTATCGGCATAGTCGAAGAACTCCTGGAAGCCCTTCACGCCGCTGCCCGCTGTGGTCATCGTCGGCGATTGCGAAATGGTATTCACGCGCACTTTATTTTTTGTGCCGAAATGGTAGCCGAAGCTCCGCGCGAAAGATTCGAGCAACGCCTTGGATTCCGCCATTTCGTTATAATCCGGGAACACCCGCTGCGCCGCGATGTACGTCAGCGCCAGAATGGAGCCCCAGTCGTTCATCAAATCTTTCTGGTACAGCGTTTGCATCACTTTGTGAAACGAAATTGCCGAAATATCGAAAGTTTTCTGCATCCAGTCGTATTTCACATCGGTATAATCTCGTCCCTTTCGCACATTGAGCGACATACCGATGGAGTGCAGCACGAAGTCGAACTTGCCGCCCAGCACTTCCTGCGATTTGGTGAATAGGTTTTCCAAATCCTCCAGCGAGGTGGCATCCGCGGGTATGACTTCCGCGTTCAGCTTTTTACCCAAATCCTGGATGCCGCCGAAGCGCATTGCTACCGGCGCGTTGGTCAGGGTGATCTGCGCGCCTTCTTCCACACAACGTTCGGCCACTTTCCAGGCGATAGATTGCTCATCCAATGCGCCAAAAATGACGCCTTTTTTTCCTGCTAATAGGTTGTTTGCCATGTTCGTTATTGTTTCTGGTTTTAGTGTCTTTAATCAAAAAGTGAAATTTGCTTTTTTGACAATTGAAAATTCGTTTTTTCAAGATACTTGTCCCAAGCTTCTAAAGACACTTTGTTTTTAATTTCTTCAAAATCAATGCTTTTTGCGATGGCACTTAAATCAATTCGCATTAGCAACTCTTTTGTCACTACGCGTTTCGCATCTGCAAAGATAAGCGCTTCGAGAAATTCCAGGGTTCCTTTTTTGTTTAATAAGTAATGCGTTATAATCGCATCTTCATATTTTTCAAATCCTAAAAAATAGCAAGTATCGTCCAGCATGAATGGTTTTTGATCCTTCGATGAAACGAACGTAAACTTAACATCTTTATACAAACCGGAAATGGCAACTTTGTACGGTTTGAAGGAATAATCACCGATTCCGAAAATGGAGAAGGCCGGTTTTCCTTTGTAAATACTGGATTTTCTGCTATCAAAAGCAGCCTTGTGTGCCGTAAGATATTTATATATTTCAGGATACTGCTGTGCAATATATTTAGTGTCTTGTCCGATTTGCTGCTGGGTAACAATCGTAAATTTTCTTGCCTCCTGAACGATTCCCCCTTTCAAATCAGAGCTTTTTAAAATTCCATAAACTAAATCACTTTCCAACTTTACACTTTCGTCTAATTTGTTGATATACTGCCCGTTAACACGCTCTAATTCCATGATTTTTGAGCAATCGTGCTTCATGCCCTGCCGCCATTCAAACGGGCATAACCCGTCGAAGTGAGTATATCGCTCATAATCATTAATGTTGGAAACAAATTTTTCTTTCTTCCAACCGTAGGTCGTCAATTTTTCCCGCGCATAAAAGTCGTAAGTTGTAATATGCTGGCTGGCTGGCGGACCAAATTGGCAATAGAATAAGCTGGCGCTTACCGAGGCCCCAAATTCCCGTTGGGCATCGATCGTGTATTGCTCCAAATTGGAAATTGGAAATTGATTTTGTCGTTGATCAAATACGAGATTTTTGATGACCGCATTTTTGATGAGAAAGGCCAGATGCCCTTTGCCAGGCGAAAAGCTTCGCAGAAGCATCAAAGTAATGTATTCGCCGATGTCAAAATTTCCTTTACCCGTCAGTGCATCAAGCCCTCTGTGCTTTTTAAAATTTGACTTTTTCGGCAGATTGGTCGAGTTTAGAGTTGTCAATGTGGAATTTGTCACCCAGGGTGGGTTTCCCAGCACCAGCATTTCTTTTTTGGAATCATTTACCAATTTGCTGAAATCCACTTCAAAAACATCCTGATGGAGTATAATGATCTCCGGTTTTTTGAATGCCGTATTAGAAAGAGCGAATTGCAGTATAGCAAATTTCGTCTGCCAGACATATGGCTCGTGGATTTCAACACCATAGATTTTTTTGATATTGGGAAATTGCTTCAAAGCTGCCAACATAAAGCTTCCCTTTCCAAAAGTCGGCTCCATGATTATTTCCGGTCTAACATTTTTTTCAACCAATAATTGACAGATGGCGGATGCCAGGGTTTTATTCGTTTGAAAATCTCCATATTCGGTGCGACTAGCATCCTCAAATGTTTGAGAAATTTCGTTTAGTTGTAATAAAAATGCGTCAAAATCCTCCTGACGAGAGAAAAAGTCATTTATTCCAGATGCACTTTTCAAACACTTATTTACCTCAATTACGGAGCTGCCTTTTGAAAAATTTTCCAAAAAGAATGTTTTGATGATTGACGCTATGTGCACATCCGTAAATTGCATGTATTAATTTGTGACCTTGTGGACAATGTTTCTGATTCCATCCAAATTGCTTAATGGCAAGGTTTTTCCACTACGATTAGGGCAAATCCTACCGTATTGTAAACGCCACTGCAAAGCATTGGAGATTGTCAAATAACCAATTTTTGGAGGATTTTCCAAAATTTCTTCCGCGATCTTCATCAAAGTAACATCATCTACGGGAATATTTTTATCGTTCAGATAACCAGCAATATCCTCAGTCATAGCTCCATCATTTATCATTTCAAGTATTCTCGTCGTCGTGGTAAAGTCGCTGGTACGATCTTTTGGCACAAAAGAACAGCTTACGAAGTCTATATTTGCCACACCATTTACCGCATCATCTGTTTTTTCATAAACAAATAGCAATAAGTTATAGCCCAGCCCAAAGATTTTCTGCTTAGCGTCTTTAAATGGACAGGAAGACTGAGGTTGACGAATAGAAGTTACTTTAATATCCGTGTTTATATCAGGTGAGGGTAAGTCTATTCCGCTGGCCAAATTTCCAATAATTACTTCATAATTTTCATGTAGCAACAACTTAAACTTGTGCTCTACGTAAGTACCTACTGCCTTGCCATCCGTTACTCCAAATAACTCCGGGTGTATAATTTCTGATTCTACTTCACAGAAATTCCTGGCAGACTGAATCAAATTTTCTATGGTAAGATTTGGCTTCGGCATTCAAATTTATATTATACTCCAATCAATTGTCGTGCATTGGCAATTGCCGCGTCGCTCGGCGGGTTCTGGCTGAGCATGGTCGCGATGGCCCGAATGCGCTCTTCCTGATCGAGCGCCTTCACTTTCGTCACTACGCGATCTTCCTTTTCCTTTTTGTAAATGAAGTAGTGCGCGTCCGCCTTGGAAGCCACCTGTGGCGAGTGCGTGATCGTAACCACCTGATGCTGATTCGACAACTGGCGCAAAATATTGCCCATGCGCAAAGCTACATCGCCGGAAACACCGGCATCGATTTCGTCGAAAATGAGCGTGGGCAGCGGAATAGCGCTTGCCACTAATGACTTGGTTACGAGGGTCAAACGCGACAATTCACCGCCGGAAGCCACATCTTTGATCAATTGCAAACGGCTGCCTTTATTCGCTGCGAAAAGAAAATTTACATCGTCGATACCCGTCGGACCGAGTTCTTCCATTTTCTTAATATCGACCTTCAGCACGGCGTGCTCCATTGCCAATTGTGAAAGCATGGCTTTGACCTTGTGCTCGAATTCGTCCACTACCAGATGCCGACGCTCGCTTAGCATACCCGCTACTTCCCGCAGATGCACTTCCTCTTCCGCAATGCGCGTGCGCAAGGTATCAATATCGGAAGACAAGTCGCCAAATTCACCCAATTGCTTTTGAATATTTTCCTGAATTTCCAGCAATTCGCCGACCGAATTCACCCGATGTTTATTTTGCAAATTGTAAATCAGATCCAGTCTTGCCTGCACCTCCACGATGCGCTCCGGGTCATACTCCGTGCCGTCGGCAATTACTTCAAACTCGCCAGCCAGATCTTTCAGTTCTTCAATAATGCCGACGAAACGCTCCGACATCTGCCCCAGTCGGGTTTCAAATTTCCGAATCTGATGCAGCGTTACGCCCACTTCTTCCAGTTGGTTGATTACCGACTGCTCGCTTTCGCTCAAAAACTGGAATGCCGCACTCAGGGTGCGCTTAATTTCCTCGGCATTGGTCAGCACCGATAATTCCTCTTCGAGTCTTTTCTGTTCGCCATCCACCAGTTGTGCTTTCTCAAATTCTTCCAATTGAAATTGCAGGAAATCCACCTCTTTCGCGGAAGCCTCATTGCGCGCGATCAGATCGGCAAGGCGGCGCTTGTCCGCATGGTATTGCCGGAATTCTTCTTCGTAGCCCGAGGCCAGGCGTTTATTGTCTGCCAGCGCATCGATCATGCGCAATTGGAAAGAAACATTGTGAATATCGAGGGTGTCAAATTGCTGGTGCAAATCGAGCAGTGCGCTGCTCAGTTGCTGAAGAATGTTCAGATTGACCGGAGAGTCGTTAATAAAAGCGCGCGATTTGCCGGAAGGCGAAATCTCCCGCCGGATCACGGTTTCGTCATCGTATTCGATCTCGTTGTCCTGAAAAAAGACACGCAAATCGTAGGAACTGATGTCGAAAAGGGCTTCGACCGTACACTTTTTTGCCTCGTCGTAGAGCGACTTTGTATCGGCGCGATTGCCCATCACCAAACCCAGTGCACCGAGGATGATCGACTTGCCGGCGCCCGTTTCACCGGTAATGATGGTGAGCCCTCGGGAAAAATGAATTTCCAGATGCTCAATGATGGCGTAATTATTGATATGCAGACTCTTTATCATAGGTCAGTTGCTGCGGATTTCAAGCAAAGTTAAGAAACACTTCGGAAGTTTTTCAAACAAAAAATTGGAATTAGGCATCATCTGGTATGGCGCACCTGAAAATAAAAGAAGGCTTCCACTCTTGATTGAATGAAAGCCATCTGGCTGTTCTTATGATCTGCCTCCTCGGGGGGCGTGTACGTTCTCTCTTGCGGTAAACGCTGTTTAGGCTTCGCTTACAATTTCGTACCTAAACAACAATAAAATCAGTAAAAGTACACTGAAGATGATCATGGGATTAATGTTTTGGATTAAAAAATTGGTTATGTTCAAGTTGAATGCCGCCTCTCAAAGCAACATTCAGATACAAAAGTACTCCTTTCTGTCAGAAAAGTCAACAGCCGACCATTAAAAAACCCGCTTGCTATACTAAACAAACGGGTTTTTGCTGATTTTTTACAAACTGCCGCTAATTATCCGGCGTACAATTCGTTTACTTTATCCCAATTGATCACGTTGAAAAACGCAGTGATGTAATCGGGTCTGCGGTTCTGGTAATTCAGATAGTAAGCGTGCTCCCACACGTCAAGCCCCAAGATTGGCGTACCTTTAACGTCGGAGATATCCATCAGCGGGTTGTCTTGATTGGGCGTAGAGCCGATGGACAACTTGCCGCTGCCATCCTTTACCAGCCATGCCCAGCCTGAGCCAAATCGAGTGGCGGCTGCATCTGCGAACTGACTCTTGAATGCATCGTAGGAGCCAAAGTCGCGATTGATCGCTTCGCCTACTGCGCCGGTTGGATTGCCGCCGCCATTGGGCGACATGACTTCCCAGAACAGGTTGTGGTTGTAGTAGCCGCCGCCGTTGTTGCGAACACCGGTGCCGTGCTTGGACACATTCGCGAGAATAGCTTCGATAGACTGGCTTTCAAGGTCTGTTCCTTTGATTGCGTCGTTCAGTTTGCTGGTATAACCCGCGTGGTGCTTATCGTGGTGAATTTCCATGGTGCGCGCATCAACGTGCGGCTCCAGGGCATCAAAAGCATATGGTAAATCAGGAAGTTGAAATGCCATGATTTTAGTTGGTTTTGGTGATAAAAAGTTGTTAAAATCTGTCATTTAAACGCCCATTGCCCCAATTAGTTTAATACCAATGAAACCGATTGTCATTTTTCTTGTACGCACAAGAAAGCCCGGAAATCGGTGGGGGCGATTTATACCAATTTGGAAGTCGGAAGTCGGAAATGGGAAACCGTAAATAATTGGAAATCAATTTTTAAAGAACTTATCAATACGTCATTATCAGTTGAGATTGGCATTATTCTATTTTTCAGAATATCGGAGTTTTTGGTGGGCTTGTAAAATTGCATCAGATTGACCATCACAGCGTCTGCACAAAGCGATCCGCAGCGGCGGGATTGGTAGCCAAGGGGATATTGTGTACATCGCACAGGCGCATGAGCATTTGCACGTCGGGCTCGTGCGGGTGCTTGCCCAGGGGGTCGCGGAAAAAGATGACCATATCCACTTTGCCTTCCACGATCATGCTGGCAATTTGGGCGTCACCGCCGATGGGGCCACTGGACATTTTGTTAACTTGCAAGCCGGCACTCTCCAGATGCGAACCCGTCGTACCAGTTGCGGTTAAGTTTATCTTTTTCTGTTTAAACAAGCTGATGTGGTCTTTTACAAAAGCAACCATTTCAGCTTTTTTGCCGTCGTGTGCGATAATGGCGATGGTCATGGTGTTATTGGTGATTTTGTCTGTTGTTTTCCAAGCGGATGTCTTAAAAAAATGTGAAAACATTTGCGCTGACAAGATACACAAACTAAAAAATGTAACTTCGTCGGGCAATCACTAATTTTAACAAAAATTGAGTTCTAATGAAAAATTTGTTTTTCAACATTTGCCTGTTCGCTTTATTGGCGCTGTTAGCGACGAACGTACAGGCGCAAAACAACAAACCCGCACCCAGCCCGGCAGGTAAACTGACCCAGGTGGTTGGCTTGACGGAAATCACCGTAGAGTACTCTCGTCCGGGCGTAAAAGATCGCACAATCTTTGCAGCCGATGGGCTGGTGCCTTACGGCAAAACCTGGAGAACGGGAGCAAACGCTGCGAATAAATTCACTTTCAGCACCGACGTAACAGTGAACGGCACGAAATTGCCTGCGGGTGCTTACACCATCACCACGGTACCGGGCGAAAAGGAGTGGCAGGTAAATGTTTACAAGTACGATGGCGGCAACTCCAATTCTTACACCGGCAAGGATGCAGCAGCCAGCTTTACGGTGGCGGCGATGAGTCTGGGCGACGTCGTAGTGGAATCTTTTTTAATCGACATTAACAATTTGCGGGATACCAGCGCTACGATCAACATTGCCTGGGCAAGTACCGGGATTGCCATCCCGATCGAAGTACCGAAAACCTGGTAGGGCATTTAGAATTGTAAATTATTGGTCGTTGATTTTTCTAAAAAATCAGCAATTAGCAATAAAAAAAGCCGTTGGCGTGTAGCGCGTCGGCGGCTTTTGTCTTTTAAGCGAGCAATTGATACACCAGCAAGCTGCTCAGGTACGCCAATCCGCTCATAAACAGGAACTGAATAATGGGCCATTTCCAGCTTTTGGTTTCGCGTTTTACCACGGCCAACGTACTCATACACTGCATGGCGAAAACATAAAAAACCAGCAGCGACAAGGAGGTAGCCAGGGTGTAAATCGGTCGGCCGGTCTCGGGGTTGCGCTCTTTGGCCATTTTGTTGCGAATGGAATATTCATCTTCCACGCTGCCAATGCTGTAAATCGTTGCCATCGTACCGACGAACACTTCCCGCGCCGCGAAAGAGGTAATCAACGCGATGCCGATTTTCCAGTCGAAACCCAGGGGTGCAATTGCCGGTTCAATCGCCTTGCCCATGATGCCCGCGTAGGAGGCTTCTATTTGTTGGGCTGCAATGAGGTCTCGCGTTTCGGTTTCATCCAGGTCATTCAACTGTGCGTATTCCCTGGCCTCCAGCTCTGCCTGTTGCATCCTGCCCGGAGGGGCAAAGCTTGCCAATCCCCACAAGATAATGGAAATGACAATGATGATTTTACCGGCTTCGACTACAAAAGATTTGACTTTTTCCCACACCGTCAGCCCGACATTGCGCAGCACCGGCGTACGATATTCCGGCAATTCCAGCATGAGAAAACTGCTTTCTTTGGTTTGCAGAATAAATTTGAAAACCAAAGCCGAAGCAAAAACGCCCAGGATACCCAGCAGATAGAGCCCCATCATGGCGATGCCCTGCCCCCAGCCGCCGAGCGCACTTGCCGGTACGACAAAACCGATCAGAACGATGTAAACAGGAATGCGTGCCGAACAACTGATCATTGGCGTCACCATGATAGTGATGAGGCGCTCTTTCCAGTTGCCGATGGTGCGGGTACTCATAATTGCCGGTATGGCACACGCGCCGCCGGAAATTAGCGCAACGATGCTCCGTCCGTTCATGCCAAAAAATTGCATAATCTTATCGAAAATGTAAGCTACGCGAGCCATGTAGCCAACTTCTTCCAGGATGGAGATGAGGAAAAACAGGATAGCAATTTGTGGAATAAAAACCAGTACGCCGCCCAATCCTGCCAGGATACCATCCGCAATCAGGCTCGACAGCCAGCCCGAGCCGAGGAGGTATTTCACCCAGCCGCCAGCTTCCGCAAAGATATGCTCAATCCAGTTCATCGGATATTCTGCCCATGCGAAAATAGCCTGAAAAACCAACACCATCAATACGAAAAAAATGATCGGACCAAACACACCGTGCGTAAGTACGTCGTCCAGTTTTTCTGTCAGGGTGGAATGCTCGCCTTTGGTTCTTCGAATGGCTTGTTGTACGATGGGCGTAAATTTGTCGAAACGCGCCATCGTTTCATCCACTTGCTGGCGCAGGCTTACAAAATCTGTATTTTGGATGGTTGCCGCGATGGATTTGCGCTCTTCTTCCTGCAAATATGGCAGCCATTCGTAATGATGAGCCACCAGCACCGCCTGATAGTCGGTCAGCGCAGGAGTTATGTTTTTGATGACTTGTGCAACCTGATTTGCCGGCTCGGCGAGCAGGTGAAAAGGCTGGAAAGCAGGCTTTTCGGTCTGGTTCACCAGATCGAGCATGGCTGCTTTCAGGGTTTCAAAACCCACACCGGTGCGCCCGCTGATGGCGACTACGGGCGTGTCAAATTGTTTGGACAGATAAGCTATATCTACTGTAATGCCTTCCCTTTCCGCAACATCCGCCATATTTAGCACCAGAATAGCGGGTAGCCCGAGATCGCGAACCTGCGTGAACAAGAGCAGGTGCTTTTCCAGGCGACTGACATCCGCCACGTAAATAACGGCATCGGGATAATTTTCGTCCTTTGGATTGGTAAACGTTTGAACGACAATGCGTTCGTCCTGAGAGGTTGGGTAGAAACTGTACGTGCCGGGAAAATCAATGAGGGTGACGTCGCGCTTATGACCCGGCTCAAGTATTACTTTGCCCAGCTTTTTATCAACGGTGACGCCCGGAAAATTGCCGATTTTCTGGCGCAGCCCCGTTAATTGATTGAAAACGGTGGACTTCCCAGAATTGGGGTTGCCCAATGCTGCAAAGGTAAAGTGTTGTCGGTTTGCCGTGCTTGCCGTTGTCTGCTCGCTCACTTCAAAAGAATACATGCTGCTTCCTGCTTACGCAATGCCAGATAATTGCTGTCCACTTTTATTACAATGCCACCGCCGAATGGAGCTTCGCGTACGACGCGAACCACGCTGCCGGGGAGTACGCCCATTGCCAGCAGTTTGCTGCCGACCTGGTCGTTACTGAATCCCTGCACTGTGCCCGACTTCATCGCCGTTATTTGTTTGTTGCTGTTAGGAGTCGCTACCACAATTCTTATTTTTACTAAATCCAAATAAGTCGTACAAAATTAACACCAATTTATTATGCTTGTTGTTTTCGGGTGGTAATAAATATCACTTTTAAGTAAAATTTACCTAGTTTTCATATCTTGATACCTAACATTAGGTATGCTGAAGCGTAACATCCCAAAAAAAGCCATCTGCGATTGATCGAAGGGGCGTTTCGGGATCGCAGACGGCTCACAAAATTAACTGATTTTCGAATATGGATGAGGGCGGAGGTATTTTTTGTTGTGATTTGACAATGCTCACTATCGGTTCGTACCAAGAAAAAAGGAAGGCTGCACCACGAAATGCAGCCCTCTCCTATGGGTGATTATCGGCTTACGTTGAACTTGCTAACAAGTTGATTCACCCTGGTATCTATACGAATTAAGTAGTTGCCGGTCGGAAGATCGGCTATATCCAGTTGTTGATTGTTCATGCCTTCATACACCCCAATGGGCAGGGCTTTGATGACCTGACCAACCATGTTGAAAATCTGTATCATTGCATCACCATCCTCTTTTGTCCGGAAATTAAGTGTAATTTGATTGCGGGCGGGGTTGGGGAAAATATCAAATGCCGATGCAGGCGCTTCTGCGGTTCGGGTAGTTGGCACAACGGCGCGGTTATCCTCCAGATCGCCGGCTACAATAGCCTGGCAACTCTGCCCTTCGTATATCTTGATGTTGCGGAAGTAGGCATTTCCATCGCGTCGCCCGCTGTCGTTGTCGCAGGTGAAAAACAGTCGGTCAAAATTGCCGGTATAAAATTGCCCGACCGGAATGACATACCGCCGCCAGGTGTTGTCGCCGGGATAATTGTCATAATTTCGGATACCCCAGCTTTGCGTGCCGTGGAGTTTGAAGGTTCGGTTGGCTGAAATGGTGTTATCATTATCAAAACCAAGCCCGTGTATTTCTCCGCGAAGGGTAGAGCCAAATTCAAAATCAATCACTGTATTGGGCGTTACCTGATAATCCAGCATGATAGCTTTCCAGGCATTATTTTGAATTTTCAACTCCTGCCCGTTGTTAATCAATTGGTAACTACCCATATCCTGCCCGCCGCCGTAGGAAACAACCGAATAGTTTTTAAAATCAATCTGGGTACAGTTGGCATTGCCGCCGCCATCGCCGCCGCCGCCATCTTCGGATACGCAGAAGTCCGTAATTTCACTGAAGGCAAAATTGCCACCGCGTTTAATAATCGTACCATCGGGCCAAGTCAGGGTATAAACGCCATTGCCAAAATTGCAACAAATGCCATCGCCATACTCGTCCGTGATTTCAAATCGGTAGCAGCCTTCTTCCAGGCAGAAGGTTTCCTGCACCTGGGTGCCGGCTACGCCTTTGTCGTAGGGGCCGCCGGTAGCAATTTCAGCGCCGGCAGCATCGCGCAGTTTCCAGTAGGTTTCGGTGCCGTAGTTGTCCAGCACAATACGCAGGGAGACTTCCACGCAGGTACCTCCACCGCCAGAGCCTCCGCCATCGCCAGAGCCACCGCCGCTTCCACCGCCAGAGCCTCCGCCACTGCCGCAGGATTGCAAACAGGAAGCTGCTGCTATTCGGTTGCGCATGACATTGCCGGGCTGATTGCCAAAGCCTTTATTGAAATTGATACCCGCGCTGGAAATGTGGCAGTAAGACATAATCGTGCCGCCGCCGGAAGGCAAACCCGGATTGGCGCAATTGCCTTCGGTGAAACCTGCGCAGCCGTCGATGGCCGTGTTGTTGCCATTCCAAACGCAGGCGTGCGTGTGGTGCGACCCCAGGAGGTGGCCGAGCTCATGCGCGACCACCATCACGGTAAAAGAATAAGTGGGAACGGTATTATAAGAAGTATTGATACTGCTGAAGCTCATCTTGGCGGAATTGTACGGGTGGCACAAGCCATTGAGCACGGCGATACCGCCGCTGGCTTTGAAAGAAAGTAACTGCGCCAGATCACCGTTAAAATTGCTGCGATAACTCTGGAACTGATTGAGCAACTGGGAGCTGTTGCTACCGTTGTAGGGGCTTGGATTGGTCCAAACCAAAATTTCAGAAATGGTGACGTTGATATTGTCGTTGGCGTAAAGCGTCGCTACCTGGTTAAAAATACCCTCCACGTAGCTCACCGCGCCATTGGTGCCGCCCTTGTTCTGGAAGATATCGTAATCGACCTCAAAATAAATGCCTACGCAGTCGCCTGCGTCACGCGCGGCGGTACCCGGCATGATTTCTTCGAGGGTGTAGCCAGGTCCATCGTCGGGTGTGCCGCAGAAAAATTCTTCCTGCTGCATCACCTCCGCGTCATTGTAAACGACGTGTTGCAAGCCGGCGTCTGCTTCCTGCAATTTGCCGATAACGAGGTTGCCAAACGCCGCCGAGCTGACCACGCCCATCACTTCGCCCTCAAAAATGCTGATCGCCGCAACGGAGCCGGGGTCGTCTTTCACAACGCCCCGGTAATGAATGCCCGTTTCCACTTCGGCGGGCGTTTCGGTGCCACTTTCGATGATCCGGGCTTCGCCATCCTGGTACAAGTTGACCTTTACCAGTTCTACTTCCACCTGGCTTCTGGAAATGCTCGGCAGGGAAAATGTGAGCGTGTTCGGTGTATTTTTCAGGAGGCGGCGCACGGATTGTGGCTCCAGTTGCAGTAAATCGTAAGTTGCGATGCGTTGTTCGATCTCACTGTCGGCGCTTTTTTGCATAGCCAGCAAGCGGAATATTTCGATGCGTTCAAACTTGTTTCCCTGTATTTTGCTCTCCTGGATCATCTCGGCGGGCCGCAGCCGCTGCTGGTCTCTCTGGGCAAAAGAAGTAAGGAAGGTACACAGTAGTACCAGTGTAAAAATTGGTATCCTCATGACACTTAATCGGTTTTCGGTTAATTAATAAAGTGTTGTTTTCCAAGCGCCTTTTCGGGCAACTCAATAAGTAAATAGTGCTGTTTCTGAGCACCAAAAACCATTTTCGGGCACGCCGGTGTATCCCCTGCTATAGGTCGTCTTGTATGATTAAAAAGTGTATGAGTATTATGATTTTAACGCGCGTTCAATAAAAAGTAAGCTCTTTGCGCAGCGATACCGGAACAGGTCGTCGCCCGCGCAAGAACAACTTTAAAGTCGTAATCGTGTTGTTTGGTTTATCTCAAAGCATGTTGCGCGGTAGAACTGAAAGTTCCCCGCGAAAGTGTGTCGTGCTCTTCGGGCACGATGTCATTTGGTAAGCTGATAATCACCGTAGAAATTAGAACCGTGAATTATTTATCGCTAATTCGTAAGGAGTTGAACGATAAGTAATTAACAGGTAATAATCATTGATGTGCGCCAAAGGTATCAATTTTGAATGACAAACAAAAAATAAAGCCGTTATCTTTTGTTCCTTTGACGGCACTTTGGTTTTGTTTTCTTGGATTTTCGAGGCTGCGAATCTGGTTTTTGATTTCTGAGAAACGTGCAAATATGCAACGCTGATTTATTGTAATGAATTATCTACGGGAGGGAATTGTTTCAACGTTGGAACGTTCGTTTTTGGAGTGGTATGGTTTTGACGTGGGGCGGTTGTTTTTTGTAAAATAAAATTCTGAATAAAAACGACAGGCGCACCGAATTCCTGATTTTATTCGATGCGCCTGAATTGATTAGAGATTTTTTATTGCGAATTGTCGATTAACAATCCAACAATTTTCAATTCTTTTATCCCATTTCGGCAACGACCTCCTTCACCTCCGGCACCATGCGCTTGAGCATACCTTCGATGCCCGCTTTCAGCGTAACGGTAGAAGACGGACAACCGCTACAGGAGCCTTGCAACAGCACCGTGACCGTGCCCTGGCTGTATTTACTGAACTCAATGTTGCCACCGTCCATTTCCACTGCCGGCTTCACGTACGTCTCAATCAGGTTCTTGATCTTGGTTACAATTTCTACTTCATTATCCGAGTACTCCAGGCTCGCGCCACGCTCGGCTTCGATCTTCGCCATCGCTTCCTCGAACCCATCGTTGAGTATCTCTCCGCCATCCTCGATGTATTTCTTGATAAATTCCTTGATTTTCAGCATGATATCCGCCCATTCGTAGTTCATTTCTTTCGTAATGGTCACGAAGTTATTGCTGATATACACGCCTTTTACATAAGGCAACTCGAACAGCGCAGCGCCCAGGGGCGACCACTCTCTCGCCAATTCTTCTTCGCGGAAATCGGCAGTACCTTTGTACAACATACGGTTGGTCACAAATTTTAAACTTTCCGGATTCGGCGTTTGCTCGGTGTAAAGCATCACCGGGCTTTTGGTCATTGTATTCTCCATCGTTATCTTTTTTCCTATTTAGATTAATTCTACAAAAATAACAGAAATCTCGTTTATTAGTTTGATAAAGCTTCGGAAGTTTTTCTGCTTTCCCTGGTTTTTATTGCGTTACTTTTCGCAAAAGTCAATGGTAAAAAAACTCCGGGAGCTTTCTTTTCGTTTAACCTCATGTAGGTTTAAACCAAAAAATGCAAACATCCATTCTAATAAAAAACATAAAACGCATACCACATGAACCGACTGCGATACTTACTGTGGGCGTTGCTGCTGGGCGGAGGATTCCTGGCTGGCGTCGCCTGGAAAAATGCCGAATTTAAAGCTTCCGAAACAGATACTTCGGATGCAACTGCCGTGCCAACCGGGAATGAAGAAGACGGGCTCAATCGTGCCACGGTCCCCGGCGAAGGCTTGAATCCCAATGAAATTGCGACCATTCGCCTGTTTGAAAATGCTGCGCCTTCGGTTTGCTTCATCACTACCTCCAATGTGCGACGCGACTACTGGAGCCGCGACGTCACCGAAATTCCGCGTGGCTCCGGTTCCGGGTTTGTCTGGGACAATGATGGACACATCATCACGAACTATCACGTGATACAAGGCGCCGACCGGGCTACCGTTACCCTGGGCGACCGCACCACCTGGCAGGCAAAGCTCGTGGGCTACGCGCCGGAAAAGGATTTGGCTGTTTTGAAAATTGACGCACCGAGAAATCAACTCAAGCCCATTCCGCTGGGTACATCCGATGACCTGCGCGTCGGGCAATCGGTCTATGCCATTGGCAATCCGTTCGGGCTGGATCAAACGCTGACGACGGGCATCGTAAGCGCCATCGGGCGGGAGATCGAATCCGTATCCGGTGTACCTATCCGCGATGTAGTGCAGACCGATGCGGCAATTAATCCCGGCAATTCCGGCGGACCGCTCC
Source organism: uncultured Saprospiraceae bacterium (assembly GCA_964517175.1). GTDB lineage: Bacteria > Bacteroidota > Bacteroidia > Chitinophagales > Saprospiraceae > JADJNW01. The sequence continues at coordinate 3,188 of CAZFBU010000070.1, read as the reverse complement.
TGGATTCCTCCGGGCGGCTAATTGGCGTTAATACCGCTATTTACAGCCCTTCCGGCGCTTCGGCGGGCATTGGCTTTTCCATCCCGGTGGATGCCGTACGCTGGGTAGCACCGGAACTCATCAAGTACGGGCGCATCAAGCGGCCAAGCCTCGGTGTCGAACTTGCGCGCTCGCAAACAACCAAAAGACTGGGGCTGGAAGGCGCGCTGGTGATCGACGTCATGGAAGGGAGCGCTGCCGACCGGGCGGGCATTCAACCTACTTACCGCAATAATTTTGGCGAAATTGTACTGGGGGATATCATCGTTGCCATTGGCAATGAACAAATTAAATCCAGTTCGGAAATTCCACTGGCGCTCGAAAAATTTCAACCGGGCGAAACGGTCGTCGTGCAATTGGAACGCGACGGCAAGATCAGAGAAGTGGAACTGACACTCGATAAGCCGAGGTAATAGTTCAAACCTCGAACTTTGAACGTAATTATTTTTCTAATGAGCACCCTTTGGGAAAATTATCGCAACAATATCGATCTGAAACGAATTGTACGGTTGAAGACCTTTAGACGCGTAATTATATGGTTAACTTGGTAATTATGTTTTTTCTTACGAATATTCGAGGAAAATGTTTTCAGATGGATCGAAAATTGCGTTTATTTTTCAGTGTCATCCTTTTGGCGAGTCTGTTTTCCAGTTGTGAAGACCGAACAATCATAGTACCTGAATTTCCAGTTGCCGACGATGATGCGATTGTCCTTGATTTTTCCCATCGCATAAGTACGAATTATGTTGGCTTTGTTCAGTTCAATATCATTTCCAGTAACATTAAAAGTTATCAGTGGAGCTTTGGTTTTTTGAATCAAAATGGGGATTTGGTCACTGCTACCACCCCAAGTCCAGGTATTTTTTTTCCTGCCAATGGCAATTATACTGTCACTTTGAAAGGAACGGATATTTATTTTAATGAGTACAAGGTTGCCAAGTCTATAGAGATTGATAGCTTTCCCTGATTATTTTTGAATAGACTGCTTGTTTAGAGCCAAAGAAAGACACCCATGGGTACATTTTACTTGAAAAAGAATGCAGGAATGCAGATGTTTAGGCAAAATGAATAATAATAATCAGGTATTTATGAAACGGTAAAACTATAACCCTCAAGAATTTCATATTGTTGAAATTCTCAATTTACTGATTATCAGCAAATACTTTCTATCCAAATAGTTAACCTTGAACTTCTCAATATTACGGAACCAACCAATTTTTTTGCCAATCGTCCGCTTCCCAGGTGAAAAGTGCCCGCTGATGCCCATCGCGATGCAACAGCAAGGTATCCAGCATTTCCACTTGCAGCGCAATGACCGCAAAATTGGCAAAGGCAAATTCCGTATCGGCTATATCCATCTCCGATTTCCAGTAATCGGGTAAACCATCGGTGCATTCGGCTGTTATGGAACCGGGGGCAGGTTGAGCGGCATAATTAGCCCGGCTATTGACAGAAAGTTTTTCCCAGTGTGCCCGGGCGAGTGTGTCCTGATAATGTAGCGCAGCCGTGCCTTGCACGCGAATTTGCCATTGCTTTCGCGGATGATAAAAAAGCGCCGGGAGTTGTGTGTTTTTTTGCAAATGTGCTATTTTCGCGGCTCGAAAATCGGAATAGAACAAAAGTGTTCTTTCCCGAATGCTGGTCTGGCGTAAAATGACCGTGCGCAACTGTGCACGTTCGCCATCAAAAGTGCCCAGCACTGGCGCGCGCATCGGGTGATTGCGTTTCACGCTGGCATTCAGCAACAAACGCCAGGATTTATCCAAAAAATCGTTAAGGGTCTCGAACCTGTCCATATAAACTTTACGTATCTGAAGTGAGTGAATTTTTTTTTGAAATTTTTTTTCCAAAAATGTGACTTTTGTTGTGACTAACAGTCTAAATAGGTGAAAGTTACAAGGAAACGCAGTGCGAACGACAGAATAGAAAGGAGAAGGATGAAAAATCAGCGCGAATTGCAACAAAAAATACGACCAAAGGTTATCAAGATTTGAATATGGGTTTTAGGTGTTTTTTCGGGGGGCTATAAAGCCCCCTTTTTTTATGGACGGTGGCGATCTATTTTGTCAAAATTATCCCCATAAATATTTGCCTGTGCCCGCTTCAGAAAATCATGCGGAAAGCCCAATTCTACGGCACTTGCTTCATTGAGTGCCTCGACCTGCTCCGGTCGCAGTTCAAAATTCACCGCCTGCAAATTATCTTCCATCTGATGCAGTTTACTCGCGCCCAGAATGGGAATGATGACCTGATCGCGGTGCTGGCGCGTCCAGTTGATGGCAACCTGTGCCGGCGTGACCCCCATTTCTTCCGCAATTTCCACCACTTTCGTGGCAATGCGCAGACTACGATCATTCAACTTAGAACTGCTTTCCGTGAGTCGCCCGGTTTCGTCCCGCAGATATTTACCGGTCAAAACGCCCGCACCCAGCGATGCCCAGGGGGTAATCGCCAGATCAAAAGCCTTCGCCATGGGCAAAAACTCCCGCTCGGGCGTGCGTTCCACGAGGCTATATTCAATCTGTAGCCCGACAAACGCCGACCAGCCGCGCAATTCCGCCATGGTATTCGCTTGCGCCACGACCCAGGCGGGCGTATCCGAAATGCCGATATAATGCACTTTTCCCATCCGAATGAGGTCATCCAGCCCGCGCAGCACTTCGTCCACCGGCGTCATAAAATCCCAGGCGTGCACCCAAAGCAGGTCGATATGATCGGTGTTCAGGCGCTTCAGGCTTGCCTCCACCGAGCGCATCAGGTTTTTGCGGTGATTGCCGGAAAAATTCGGATCCTCTTTGCGATCAAAAAGGGTGTATTTCGTGGCTAAGACGAAGTGGTCGCGATCGGCGGCAATAAACGCACCCAGCCATTTTTCGCTGGTGCCTTCGGTGTAGCGATTGGCTGTGTCCAGAAAATTGCCGCCCGCATTGGCGTAAGCGTCAAAAATTTGCTTGCTCACCTCATAATCAGCACCCCAGCCCCACTCCGTGCCGAAAGTCATGGTGCCCAGGCACAATTCCGAAACGCGTAATCCACTTCTGCCAAATAATTTGTAGCGCATATTGCTTGTCTTTTCCGTTATTTTCGATTTTTTGCTCAAAAATACAAGCTTGCGGATAAAACTCCGTTCCAATCGAAAATAATTTAGG
>CAZFBU010000069.1:17698-22598 GCA_964517175.1 uncultured Saprospiraceae bacterium | reverse complement strand
GAGGAACTGGGCATCGACGCGGAAATCCTGGATTTGCGGACGCTGCTTCCGCTTGATTTCGCCGCTATTGCCGAAACGGTGCGCAAAACCAATAAAGTAATCATTCTGCACGAAGACACGCTGTTTGGCGGCATCGGCGGTGAAATTTCGGCATACATCTCCGAGCATCTGTTTGAATACCTCGACGCGCCGGTCATGCGCGTAGCAAGCCTGGACACGCCCGTGCCGTTTGCCGCCGCGCTGGAAAGGCAGTTTTTGCCTGCGGAACGTTTCAAGGCGCAATTGCAAAAGCTGCTGAACTATTAGTACGACGGAGCATAACCACCTTAAAAAGCAACAGACAACTTCTTTAAAAATGGAAGGGAAAGCGCCCCGGAAGGCGATCTGATATTGGTTCTGAGTATCCGACCTGAGCTGGCATTGGCACAATGACTAATACCTCAATTTATCAGTTCCCAACAAAAATAAATAAATCATATACATAAAAAATAAAATTGTTAAACTTTGCCGATGAGTAGTTAAAAAAAATATTTCCGATGTGACTTTCCGTAGCGAATTGCGTTTAAAGAGTTGAAGGGGAATTTTTTTATAAGTTAAAGCGTTTAAAATTCTCTGAACATATCCAAATGAAATTAAAACAGGTGTATTATGATAAATCTCTTGTTTGCAACAGTATTGGTAACGGCACTGAATACCAGCCTCACAGACATCACCCGCGCGATTAGCTCCGGGGATGCGGATGCGCTGGGTCAGTATTTCGACCAAACGGTTGAAGTTGCCGTATTAGACCAGGAAGACATGTACGACCGGGCAGAAGCCGTGCGAATAGTGAAGGATTTTTTTGCTAAAAACAAGCCTGCGGGTTTCCGGGAAGTCCATCAGGGTACTTCCAAAGGCGCGGATTCGCAGTATGTGATTGGCAATATGTCCACAACTTCGGGCACGTACCGCGTTTACATTTACATGAAAGTGACCGGTAGCAAGTTCGTCATTCAGGAATTGCGGTTCGACCGGCAGTAAACTTTCCTGACAACAAGCAGAAAAAGGGAATGCTCCACACCAAATAAAGGAGCTTTCCCTTTTTTATTTTTCGCTTTTTTTGAATTCCTTCCCCGCATCTCAAGTGCTAAAGTATTAATAATCAATTTTTTAAAAACTTATCGATCCCAGGAAAAACCAAATCGCAGATCGATCTGAGCAAAAGGAGAAGAGATGTTTTCGCTGGTAAGACCGGGGGTATTGTCATTGGTGACAAACCGGTATCCGCCTTCCAGTCCGAGTCGAAACCATTTGAATACATTGATTTCCAACCCTGCCGATGGTTGCAAAACAAAAACGCGGTCAAAATTGCCATCGCGCAAAAAAATCTTACCACCGCCCACCAGCGCATTGAGCCTCGGGTGTACAACTTTGTAAGAATTGGGCGTAACCCCTAGCAATAATCCATTGTACTTCAGTCGAAAGTCAGGAGCATTACGGAGTTCTGCCTCGTCCCGAAAGCGCGTCCAGGCATACCCCACGTACAAGGTATTGCCAAATTCCAGCCCGAAGCTGCCGCCCCGGCCATACACATAGTCGTCTTCCAGAAAAGAGTAGTTATAAGTGGCTGTGCCCCAGGCACCGGATAGTCCGAGACCGTTGGAATTAAACAACGTTTCCTGCGCGGTTACGGTAGTGACCAAAGCCAGGCAAGCTAAGACTATCAAAAGAAGATTCTTCATCATCATCGTCAAGTTTAGAGATTCGTGAATAAATTTCTATGACAAGGATGCCTTTTGCGCCCCCCATACCCCTATTTCGTTAACACGCTTTAACCCGCATGGTAAAATTTTAACGACGATTTAAGCTTTATGCGCTACCAATTGCTAATTTCCTTTTACCAATGTATCCGTGCCGAGCAGTTTGTCGTCCTGATGAGTGTACCACGTGCGCGACCTGGGCAGGCGCATGCCAGCTACTTTCGCTTCTTCATTCAGCAGAATGTACTCGCCGTCGTTCTTGCTTTCATCGTGATAAAAACGATAGCCGACCAGGCGGTAAGAATCGGGGTGAAAATAAAAATACCAGGTATCGCCACCCACCTCGCTTTCGTATAAAATTTTGATTTCCAAAGCTTTTGTTCCAAAAAAATCAGCTTCGCGCACTTCGTCACCCAAGATCGTGCCAGGGTCTTTGAGCTTCATCGGCATCCCCCAGAGGTAGGTGTAGTAATCGCGCATGAAAATGGTGCGGTCGCAGGTAAGTCGCAATTTTTCCACCACTTCTGCCGGTATGGCAGCACTGCCCTGGTACTGGTGGTGGCATTCGCCTTTCTGTACGGTACGCACGATCTCCGTGTCGCCATTCTGTTGCTGCAGCTTGAAATATTCATTCGGGATGTCAATGGTCACCTCGCTGTACCGCGTCGTACCGCCGGGGCGCGTTTCTTCCAGATGCAATTTCAACCTGCCACTGCCCCATTTCCCCTCGGGATCGTGATATTCGATGCTTCGCTCGATGAGTTGAGCCGGCGTGATTTGTTGTGCGAAAACAAAATTCGCGACAAGCAAAAAGACAAAAGTGTATTTCATGGTTATGTTATATTTTTCGACAAAAAAAACAACAATTTGATTTTCAGATTTTTGCAATTTTTACACGATAATTAACCGCGCTGCAATATTCATTTTTGCAGATACACCGCTTCCCGGTTTCCATGCACTACGCCCGCCTCGTTTTCAAAAAAGCGCAACGCCACATCTTTACCGTCGAAGACCGCATAGGAGCAGTGATGCAGCCACTCGCCGAGGTTGAGGTAGCGACTGGTGCCGTTTTTCAGCAGGTGATCGATGGGCAGGTGGCGGTGTCCGAAGATGAAATAATCCGCCGGAACGGTGTCGAGCTTGCGATTGGCGTAGGCGATGAGCCATTCATTTTCCTCGCCGAGAAAGCCCGGGGCTTCGGGGTAGAGCGAGCGACTTTTGCCGGAGAAAAAATTTGCCAGGCCAATGCCAAAATTCGGATGCAGTCGCTCGAAGAGCCACTGGCAGGTTTTATTGGCAAAAACTCTTTTGAGAAATTTGTAGCCGTGATCGCCCGGGCCAAGCCCATCGCCATGTCCGATGAAAAACGTCTTGCCGTGAATTTCGCGCACGATGGGCTGGCGATAAGTCGGAATGCCGAGTTCGTTCTCAAAGTAGCGAAAAACCCACATGTCGTGGTTGCCGGTGAAAAAATAGATTGGGATGCCAGCGTCGGTCAGCTCGGCGAGTTTGCCCAAGAGGCGCACGTAACCCTTCGGCACCACCGAGCCATACTCGAACCAAAAGTCGAATACATCGCCGACCAGATAGATCGCTTCCGCATCCTGGCTCGCCATGTCCAGCCAGCGTACGATCTGTCGCTCGCGCTCGGCGCTGGTCAGGCGGGCATGTACGCCCAGGTGAAAATCCGAAGCGAAGTACGTTTTTTTCATCTGTGTTGCAGGTTGCAGGTTCGGAAGTCAAAACCTCCAAACGCACTAAACTACGCTTTTTCCATCACCGTTCCGCAATTGTCACAGGTACGAAGTTCTTCCGATGCCATAAATTCTTCAATCGCTGCCTTGATTTGCGTGGTAATATCCTCCAGCGCAAAGCTTGCTTCGTGCAGCTTGTGGTTGCAGTTTTCGCAAAACCACATGAGTTTGTCTTTTTCGCCCGGCTTGCGGTAGCGCTCGATCACCAACCCGACGGTATTGGCAGGACGCTGGGGCGAATGTGGAATGTGCGGCGGCAGCAGGAACATCTCACCCTCGCGGATCGGAATGACCTCCGGCTCGCCATTTTCATTGATGATCTTCAGCGTGATGTCGCCTTCGATCTGGTAAAACAACTCTTCGCCGTCCTCCCAGTGGTAATCCTTGCGCCCATTGGGCCCGCCGACAACCATTACGATGTAGTCGTCGTTTCCTTTATACACTTGCTGATTGCCAACCGGCGGCTTGAGCAGATGCCGGTTTTCGTCTATCCAGCCCCGAAGGTTAAATGGTTTGGTTAGCGTCATATTTTTAAAGTTTGAGGTTTAAAGTTTTTAAACTAAACATTCTAAACTTACACAACTTTCTCCCCTTCTATGTGAAATGTGTTAAATTTAGCCAAATTTTCAAAAAAAGACCAATGGATTTAAATCTTCAGGGAAAAAATGCGCTCGTTGGCGGAAGCAGCAAAGGCATCGGCCGGGCAATTGCTTTTGAGTTGGCAGCGCTTGGCGCGAATGTGACGCTGGTATCGCGATCGGGTGATAAAATGGCGGACATCGCCGAGCGGCTGGACCGCAGCCAGGGGCAGGATCACGATTTTTTAATCGCAGATTTCAGCAATATCGACGATGTGCGGAAAAAAGTGCACGGCTTGGTTAGTGGCAAAACCATCCATATTTTAATCAACAACACCGGCGGACCAGCGGGCGGACCGGCGCTGGATGCCGAGCTTTCGGAATTTGAGCAGGCGTTCAACAACCATCTGCTCTGCGGGCAGGTGCTGGTGCAGGCGGTCGTGCCGGGCATGAAGCAGGTAGAATTCGGACGCATTGTCAACATCATTTCCACTTCCGTGAAAGCGCCACTGGAGGGCTTGGGTGTGTCGAATACCATTCGTGGTGCGGTCGCCAACTGGTCGAAAACGCTGGCGACAGAGCTTGCGCCTTTTGGCATTACCGTGAATAATGTATTGCCGGGCATGACCAGCACCGAGCGGCTACAGGAAATCATCGAAGCTCGTGCCGAAAAATCGGGCTTGACGCCAAAAGAAGTTGCCGAGCAGATGAAAGCGACCATTCCCATGCAGCGCTTTGCGGCTGCGCCGGAGATTGCAGCAGCAGCAGCATTTCTGGCAACGCCGGCGGCTTCCTATATCACGGGTACGAATGTGACGGTGGACGGCGG
>CAZFBU010000069.1:11168-17598 GCA_964517175.1 uncultured Saprospiraceae bacterium | reverse complement strand
CTGCTTCGATATTTGGTGAGAGAAGGCTATACGCACATCCGGGCAACGCGCCGGGCGAGCAGTCGCATGGATTTGGTGTCGGAAGTTGCCGACAAAGTGGAGTGGGTCGAAACGGATATCCTGGACGTGATCGGGCTGGAGGACGCCATGCAAAACGTAGCGCAGGTTTATCATTGCGCGGCGATCGTTTCTTTTGATCCGCGCGATGTGGACAAAATGCGGAAAATCAATGTGGACGGCACGGCCAACGTCGTCAACGCAGCCCTGCATGCGAATGTCGAAAAGCTGGTGCACGTGAGTTCCATTGCGGCCATTGGGCGGACGAAGCAGTCGAAAGTCATTTCCGAAGAAACGAAATGGGAACGCAGCAAGCTCAATTCCGAATACGGCATCAGCAAGTACCTGGCAGAACAGGAAGTGTGGCGCGGGGCGGCGGAAGGGCTGAACATCGCCATTGTCAATCCTTCAGTAATTCTGGGCAGTGGCCGCTGGGAAGAAGGCCCGCTCAAGTTTTTCAAACTCGTATATCAACAATACCCTTTCTACACGACCGGCACCTCCGGTTTCGTGGATGTGCGCGACGTAGCACGCTTCATGCTCCTGCTGATGGAGAGCGATATTTCCCGCGAACGCTACCTTTTGAATGCGGAGAACCTGACTTTCCAAACCCTGATGAACGAAATAGCCCGGCAATTGGGTAAGAAACCGCCCGCTGTCAGAGTAACGCCTGTTACGCAACAAATTGTCTGGCGGCTGGAATGGCTCCGCTCGCGCTTATTTGGCGCCAAGCCGCTCATTACGCGCGAAATAGCCCAACGAGCAACGGCTTCCTATTTATACGAAAATGAAAAATCTCTTTCCGTTTTTGATTTTGACTACACCCCGATCCGGCAAACCATCGCCGAAACGGCCGCCCAGTTTCGGGAAGCAGCAGCAGCGGATTTCAAAGCTATGTATCTGCCTTTAACCTGACGATTGAAGCGCATTTTGGGTGAATTGGTCTTTACCAGACGACATTTCATCGCCTTATCCGGGCGCAGAGACATCCAACCGGCGTATTGAGTTGTTTATCAGAAAATAACAAGACTTTTTGACTATGGTAGCTGAAAGAGACCATCGCCTGCTGGAAAAAGCATTACCGCTCTTTAATATCTTGCACGATCTGGGGATGGACTGCATCCCGTATGAAGGGCGGCTTTGCTTCGCCCCGTTGCTCCGGCAGGTCGAGCAGATTGCGGAAACGGAAAACAGCTTTTTGGCGAAAGCCATCCTGGAAAAGGTGGAAGCAGCGCCGGAATTGCGCGAACCAATTGAAGAAGAAGCGCTACTGGAAGAGCACGCGGACACGATCGGGATGATGATGTCTATGCTCATTCCGCCCGCGCTACGGCACACTCAGTTGGCAAAGGTCAGCGCTCCTTTCAAGCTGAAACCGCTTTTTATGACATCGGCAGTGGAAGAGGTTTTACTTCGGCAAAATGTGGAATTCAAGGTTAATAATCTCGCACTCATCAACCGAAATGCAACCACGATTCTTGCCTGCAGCCTGATTCTCAATAAGTTTTACGGGCGAAGCTTGTCCATCGAGCCGGTTACCTCTTTCACCGTAAAATCGTCTGAAACCGGTATGGAGCGGCACTACAAGGCGCACATGAACCTGGATTATGTGGAGGTGCATCCCCTCCAAAAGCCCAGGCCGCTCACCGAAGCGCAAATCAATCAGTTGTTGACCAACATCTACGATACGGATATGTGGCTTTATCATCTGCCGCCAGAACATTTTGCTTTTCACGGCATCATCATCAACACATTGGTGGACATCACCAAAGAGGAAGCGCTGTCGCGCATGAAGCAGCAACTTCTTCGCCGGGATGCCATTGTCGAACCGACAAATGTCAAAGAACTGGAGTGCCTGGTTAAAACGTACTTCAACCTGCCGGATTTGCGGCTGGGCGTCACGGCTATTGATTATCCAGTGGAAAAATCTGTTTCTCACAAGTATAAAATCCGGTTTGATTTTCTTGCCAAAGAATACGAATGCCTGCTTCATCCGGATCATGAAAACTCGATTTACGAAAAAGCCTGTAAATACGGAGAAACGCTGCTCATCGAGGATTTAGAAAAATTCAACCCCAAAACCAAACTCGAAAAGGCGCTGCTGGCGAAAGGCATTCGGAGCGTCATTATCGCTCCGCTGATTGATCAGCAGGACCGCGTGATTGGGCTGCTGGAACTGGGATCGCCACGACCGTACGAATTGCACAGTTTTGTAGAATTGAAGCTGAAGGAAGTCACCAGTCTGTTCAGTCTGGCAGTATCGCGCAGCCGCGAAGAGATTGACAACCGCATCGAAGCGCTGCTCCGAGCCCAATATACAGCCGTGCATCCCAGCGTGGAGTGGCGTTTTATTGAAGCGTCGTACAATTTGATGGAAAAACGCGACCGGGGGGAACTGGACGCCCGTTCCGAACCGATTGTTTTCAAAGATGTTTTTCCACTCTATGGCCAAGCCGATATTGTCGGTTCTTCGACCATTCGCAACAACGCCATTCAAAGCGATATGCTGGAGAACCTTTCTCTGGCCAAGCAGGCGCTGGAACGAAGTTTTGCAGAATCGGGCTACCCACTCATCAACCAATTACTGATGAAAGTGCAGCGCTATATCCATCGGCTGGAGAGCGATTTCAACTCAAATGATGAAACCGTCATTCTCGATTTGCTGCAGAGCGAGGTGCATCCCATGCTCAGGCACATGCGCGAGCGCTACCCGGATTTAGCCGGTACGGTGACGAAATATTTTGATAAGCTCGATCCGGAGCTGGGCATAGTTTACCAGAAGCGAAAAGCTTTCGAGGATAGTGTTGCCATCCTGAATCAGGCGATTTCCATGTACCTGGAACAGGAAGAGCAGCGTCTGCAACGGATGTTGCCGCATTATTTTGAAAAATACCAGACGGACGGCGTGGAGTTTGAGATGTACGTCGGGCAGTCGCTGCTGCGGCGGAATTCGTTCTCCATGATGCACCTGCGCAACTTCCGCCTGTGGCAGATGATTGCCATGTGCGACATCACGCGGCGTGTGCAGGCGATGACTGACAAAATGCCGGTTGCGCTCACGACTGCCCAGTTGATCTTTGCCTACACAACGCCGCTGTCCATTCGCTTTCGCATGGATGAAAAACAATTTGATGTGGATGGTGCCTACAATGTGCGGTACGAAATTCTGAAAAAACGCATCGATAAAGCCACCATCGAAGGTACGGACGAGCGCCTGACTCAGGCGGGCAAGATCGCCATCGTCTATTTGCAGGAAAAAGACCGTCAGGAATACCTCGAGTATATCGAGTATTTGCAGCACGAAGGCTGGATCACCGGCGAAGTGGAAGACTTGCAAATCGGCAAGCTACAGGGCGCCCAGGGGCTGCGGGCGTTGCGCGTGACGGTGAGCTAAGATATATAACCAAAATAAAAATGTCAATTTCTTGAGCATCTGCCTTGACAAGATTATGATATTTCTCTATATTTGGGGTGCATACCATAAAGTATTCCAACTCACATTCTAAGAGGCTTCAATAAATCACTTCCCGTTTTGTACGGAGTAAGTGAAATCCTTCGCTTTATTCTGCTTTTATTCAATTTTTATAATACTTACTGCGAGTTCAGTAGGGTAATATTCTATTTTATAAACTTTTATAAATATTTTGTAATTATGGAAACACTTATGGCAAGTACAGATGTAGCAAATGCTACAACAAGAGTAGAAATTTTTCTGAATTTCTCCGGCTGGCTCAAAGAAAAGCGAGAGGAATTTTTAGAAAAAATTGAAACAGAACTCATTCCCGAATTTGAAAGCCTTATAGACATCAACCTGAAGCAACTGTCGGCGGAGCAGTTTTGGGGAGAGGTCATCCAGAGGGCTATTGCAGGTATGGTGAATGAAACAGACATCCCAAAAAGGATTATTTTACTGACCAACAGCGAAGACAACTTCGGAAGCTTTTTTGAGAGTGAAGCCCTCAGAGCAGGAGATGCAGGCATCCCTATTGACGTCATTGCCGTTGACTTGGACGATGACGCGCAGGCAAAAGCACGAGCAATTAGTGACGCATCCGGCGGTAATTTTCATGCTTTAAACTTAATCAATGATGAAACTTTTGACATGGAAAATTTGCAAGGCTGTTTAGCTGTCTTTTTGAAAAGATTCCAAAGTACATCAGAAGCGACAACTGAGGATATCATTGATACTTCGAATAGTGAAATGGAGCATAGCCCGGAAGCGCCAGAAGCAGAAAAAGAAGAACTAGAACTGCACATAGAAGATTCCAACGGTGAAATGAACATTGAAGAGAAAAACCCCGAAGAGGATGGAGACAAAAATGATATCGAAATTCGCCTGGATGAGATTTATACTGTGAAAGTCGTTGCTAAAGAAGTTATTACGAATATTGATTTGATAAACGATGAGATTACAACAATCAAAAATGACCTGGAGAAGAAGATTACGTTCACTCAGTTGGAGGAGCGCATTTCAGCGATGATTGAAAGCAAACTTGAAACTTTTCTGACCAAAGAAAAGGTATTGGAAATTTTAAGATAAAAAAGGCCGGAGAATCGCCCTTTCGTCCACACGTTAGGGTGATTTTCTTCTCAATTCTGCCCCGCGTACATCCCGTACGTTATGCCGAAAACAATAACGGTGATGACGATGCCGATCATAAAAACGGTGTAGGTGGTGCGCAGTTGATTGTATTTCCTGCCCAGGGAGTGCCCCAGCGAATACAAGTCGCGCATGATGGTGCTTTCCAGTTCCGCTTCATCGGCGATGACGTGCTCCATGCCGGCCTTGTACTCATCGAAAGTCATGCGGTAGAAATTGCCAAAAAAGAAGAGATTCGATTTGCCGCTTTTGATGCGTTCCTCACTGGTATAGCCGTGCATTTTTATGGGGCGGGTGGCAAGCGTAGCAAAAATCATCGAGATCATGCAAGTCGCCATGAGGGTAGCCATAGGTACGAGGAGGTACCAGCTTTGGCGGATGTACGTTGCCGAAAGCGGAATGGCTACGGTAATAATTAAAGCATTGACACTCAGCATAATATTGGCTTTGTTATCTGCCAGGTTGCTGAGGTCGAGGTGATTGCGCAGGGCGGTTTTGAACATCATTTGGGCGCTGCGGCTGTCGGCTATGGTTTGGCTCATAGGCTTGCGCTGCTTTTTTTTCAATTGCTTCCGTACGTCTTTTAGTTCCTTTCGGTTGGCTTCGCGCTGCGGTTCAAAAAGCTCGCGGGCTGCCGGCGTGAAAAACTGATGATTTTTCAAAAAGTCATTATTCAGATCATACCAGCTTTTATTGTCGTAGGTTTTATTCAAAAACACTTCCCACTCGTGCCGCAGATCTTCGATGGCGGTCAGGTAATTGGGACTCGACAAGTGCACGTAGTCGGCGTCCTTCATAATTTGTTGCAGCAAATTTTTGGGATGCGCGCCGGGGAAGGTCACATCTATACACTCCAGAATGTTCTGAAGCTTTTCGTCCGGGTAGCCCCGCTCGCGCAGAAATGCCTCGGCAATACGGCGGCTTTCCACCTCATGCCCGTTATATACTTCCGTGTAGCCGACGTCGTGAAAGAGCGCTGCCAGTTCGAGTAGTTCCAGGCGTTCCCGCTCCAGCGCCAGTTGTTGCGATAATTTACGGCAGGCATCCCGTACTTTGAGCGTATGTTCCAGATCGTGGAAGCGGTGATCGTCCGTGAGTTTTTCGGACAGCAACTTGCGAACGTATGCTTCTGCTTCCTGCAAAATGGTGTTGGTGGTAGTCATATTGGGCTATTTCAGATCGAATGTAACTTTTCCACTGGAAAAAGTACGAAGTTTATTTGAAAATTGTACGCAAACCCTTCCTTTTAGGCATTGCAATTCTCCCATAATCCTATTCTCTCCTCTTCCTATCCTCCTTTCTCTTATTTCTCGGATGGAATTGCATGATGGTATCGCGCAGATAGTCCGTATCCAGGTGGGTATAAATTTCGGTCGTCAGGATGGATTCATGCCCCAGCATGTCCTGAACGGCTTTCAGATCAGCGCCCCCCTCGATGAGGTGCGTCGCAAAGCTATGGCGAAAGGTGTGCGGGCTGACGTTTTTGCGAATACCGGCAAGCCGGGCGCATTCCTTCACAATCAGGAAGACCATAACGCGGCTAAGGCGTTTGCCCCGACGATTGAGAAACAGAACATTGGCATCCTCGAGATGAATATTCTGCTGTGGGCGGCGCACCCCTTCGAGATACAGGCGAATGTGCTTGCCGGCTTCCTCGCCAATGGGCACGATGCGCTCCTTGTCACCCTTACCCAACACTTTGACAAAACCGACGTCGAGAAAGAGGTCGCTGAGACGAAGGCTGGTCAGTTCGCTCACGCGCAGCCCGCAGGC
>CAZFBU010000069.1:1879-11068 GCA_964517175.1 uncultured Saprospiraceae bacterium | reverse complement strand
CGCCCAGCCCCATTGTATTCAGCCAGAGAATGAACTCACTGAGATGCCTGGTCTGTATGTGCGCAGGCGAGAGGTCGTATTGGCGTAAAACAACGAACTCCGCCAGCTTGGCCAGATCGCGGAGATAGGCTTCGATGGTATGGTCGGACAGGGCGCGTTCGAGCAGCAGGTACGCCCGGAAGTTATTGAGTGCTGATTGCCAATTTGCTGCGATCAAAATGCTGGTTTTTATCTGGTGAAAGTTAAATAAATCTTAAAAATTGCGGAAAAATAATTGACGGTAGCTTTACTATTGATTCAGATAGTGTTTTTATTTTCTTTTAAACGACTGTTTTTCATTAGATTAAGATTAGAATTTAGCCAATTGTCAATTGGTGGTCAAACCGTATGAATGCTTGTAAGATAGTCAACCTTTAAAAAAGTAAAGTGTTGAGACATAAAATTTGATAGTAAAACTATCTTTTTAAAAATAAACACTTATTTTTGTGTCAAAATAAAAAATGCCATGTCACAAATAGAATTCACACAAGGTTTTACAAAGATGCAGCAAATGCTTTATGCTTTTGCATATCGTTTGACGAAGAACGAAGATGACGCATACGACCTACTACAGGAGACTGCCTACAAGGCATTCAAATACCGGAATAGGTATCAGCCGAAGACGAACCTTCGCGCCTGGCTGATGACGATTATGCGAAATACGTTTATCAATAATTATCGGCAGAAGAAGCGACGCCAGGTACTCAATGATAAAACCGACAATGACTTTTTTCTTGACTCCGGGGCATACTCCGTGCGCAACGACGGCGAGTCAAACGTCATTACAGAAGAAATACAGGCAGTAGTAACTGCTCTGGACGACTGGATGCGCGTGCCGTTTCTAATGCACTTTCAGGGATACAAGTACGATGAAATAGCTGAAACCCTGGGGGTGCCGCTGGGTACGGTGAAGAGTCGTATCTTCTTTGCTCGTCGGCGTTTGCAGGAAAAAATTTCAGAAATGTATCAGAATTCGACTATTGAGGAGGTACTGGACTGAACCAAAAATCCGAAAAGGTGTTGAAAGAAGTAAAACTATTACAAAGAGTTGTTTTACTAAAAATGAAATTTATGCAGTTGTTGGCTATTGAATTAGATGTGAACGAAAAGCTTTGCCTGCAAAACCCGCAACGCACAGAACTGGGGCGCAAAATACTGAAAAACAGCATTTTGTTGCTGGACGAAATTGGTTTCGAGCGGTTCACATTCAAAAAACTGGCAAAGCGAATTTCTTCTACCGAAGCTTCTGTATATCGCTATTTCAAAAACAAGCAGCTGCTGCTGCTCTATCTGGTGAACTGGTACTGGGAGTGGATGAAATTCAGCATTGATCTGCGGACGATGAATATAAATGACCCGAAGGAAAAGCTGCGTTTGGTAATCAGTTCCATTGTAGATACTGCCAAGCGAAATGCAACGGTAGATTTCATTGACGAGGATGTGCTGCACCGCATCGTCGTTGCCGAAGGCACAAAAGCATACCATACGATAGAGGTAGATGAGCAGAACCGGGAGGGCTTTTTTATGTCGTACAAATCTTTGAGTGAAAAAATTGCGGCTATTTTACTACAGATCAACCCCTCTTTCCCGTATCCGCGGGCGCTGGCGAGCAACCTGCTGGAAATGGCGAACAATCACATTTATTTCGCCCAGCATTTGCCACGCCTTACGGATATTCAAAAAGACCGGGATACACTCCAGCAAGTGGAGGAATTGCTGATCTTTTTTGCCTTTCGGATGATTCTGCAGGTGGACGAGCACCGGCAGACATTTCTGCACTCAATGGGCGTAAAAAGCAGCTACAAAAACGAGATGCAGCACGAGACGAATGGAAGAAATGGAAACCATTGATATGAAAAACTTAATTTATTAATACAAACAAAAAGCAAGTACCTCTTCGCACATATTATCATATAGCACTAATGAAAACATTGTACATTACCAAAATCATTCGATTATGAAAAAAGGATTCATTTTAAAAGGATTATTAATTTTAACAACCATGGCGCTTATGACATCCTGCGCCATCATACGGGAAGGCGAAGTGGGTGTAAAGCGCAAATTTGGCAAGTATGACAATACGCCCTACACACAGGGTCTGCGTGTTTTCAATCCGTTTACTGCGACAATTGTGAAGGTATCTACACAGACGAACAATATGGAAGTAGCGCTCAGTCTGCCCTCTAAGGAAGGTTTGAATATTCAAGCAGAAGTGTCCATTCTTTATAATGTGATTGGCCGAAAGGCACCGGATATTCTGCGGAATATTGGTCCTGATTACGAGCGTAATGTGATACTGCCGGTCTTCCGTTCAGCGGTATCGGACGTGAGCGCCCGCTATTTTGCGAAAGACATGCACACCGGCGAGCGTGCTACAATTGAAACAGCTATCCGCGAGCAAATGGAAAAACTGCTCGGCGATCGGGGTATCATTATTGAGGCGGTACTGTTGAAGAGTATCATGCTGCCACGCAACCTGGCGCGGGCTATTGAAGAAAAGCTGGAAGCAGAACAGCAGTCGCAACGCATGCAGTTCGTGCTGGACCAGGAACGCCAAGAAGCGGAACGTCGGCGCATAGAAGCGGAGGGCGTCCGAGACGCACAGAACATTATTTCACAAGGTTTGGATCCATTGGTGTTGCAGTTCAAGTCTATCGAGGCGTTCATGGAACTGGCAAAGTCGCCAAACACCAAGATCATCATTTCAGACGGTGATCTGCCGATGCCCATGATCATGGGACAGGATGGCGAAGTGTTGCCAAACATTGGAACCAAAACCGGAATTCGGAACAACTAAGGCGAAGGGTTATATGACGAGGCCGGTTGCAACTTATCTGCGACCGGCTTTTTTTAGGTAAAGAAGCCCTGCCCCTATCCCTTGATTAGCAAACTTTTTTGGGTTAATTTTATTCTCTTTAAGAAAGAGATGTTTTACAAAACAGAGAACAGACAGAGAACGTAAATTTACCATTCGGAATTAAGACGCGTTACTTCCTTGTCTATTATCAGAGGTATAACTGACTTGCATCCAAAACTTTTTCTGACGGATGTATCCCTAATTACGAAAAGCCAGGAATAAACCTGCAAATCCTGTAAGTGCGATTATCATGGAAGAAAACACGACGCAGATGTCACCATTTCAGCGTTTCATCAAACTTTTATCCCTCGACAAAAAGGAGATTTATTTCATTTACATGTACGCCATCTTTGCCGGGCTTATCAACCTGGCGTTGCCATTGGGTATTCAGGCAGTTATCGGTTTGATTGCCGGCGGGGCGGTCTCAGCATCGCTGGTGGTACTGGTGGTGATTGTCACCGCGGCCACCGCGCTTTCGGGATTGCTGGTCGTTATGCAACTCACGGTAATAGAAACAATTCAAAGACGCGTATTTGCCCGGTCGGCTTTCGAGTTTGCCTACCGGATTCCACGGCTGCGCCTCGACACCGTCAACAAATATTATACGCCGGAACTGGTCAATCGCTTTTTCGATACCCTGACTATACAAAAGGGATTGCCAAAGATTTTAATGGATTTTTCGACGTCTGTGCTCAACATTCTTTTCGGGTTGATACTCATTGCGTTTTATCATCCGTTTTTCGCATTTTTCGGACTAGCCCTGATGGTCATCCTGTTTGTTATTTTCAGGCTGACCGGTCCGAGCGGTTTGCAGACGAGCCTGACCGAATCCAAGTACAAATACCAGGTGGCCCACTGGCTGGAGGAAATAGCCCGCACCATGAATACGTTCAAGCTCTGGGGTGATTCGCCACTTACACTCAAGAACACCGACGAGTTGGTCAGTAGTTACCTGGACAGCCGCAAAAAACACTTCCGCATCCTCCTAACGCAATACGGCAGTATAGTAGGATTCAAAACCCTCATCACGGCGAGTTTGTTATTTTTAGGTAGCTTTCTGGTGATCGATAACCAAATCAACATTGGGCAGTTCGTCGCTGCTGAAATCGTCGTGATCCTGGTTTTGAATTCGGTAGAAAAGCTCATTATGTCTATGGACACAATTTATGACATGCTCACCGGGCTGGAAAAAATTGGCAATGTAACCGATCTTCCGATAGAAGATCTGGATGGCATGCACTTCGACGAAATAGACACGGGCAAGGGACTGAGTGTAGAGGTGGATCGTTTGTATTTTAAGTATGATGATGCCGAACGCCCCACGATCAATAACTTATCGATGAAAGTGGCGTCAGGAGAGCGCGTGTGCATCGCCGGATACAATGGCTCCGGCAAGTCCACATTGATTCAGATTATTGCGGGTTTGTACAGTGAATTTCATGGCAGCATCAATTACAACAACATACCGATGCGGAGCCTGCACTTACCGAGTTTGCGCCGCAATATCGGCGATTATTGCTCGCAGGAAGACATTTTTCGGGGCACCGTTATTGAAAATATTTCTCTGGGCAACCCGGAAATCACGCTGGAAACCATCGTTTGGGCTGCGGATAGCGTGGGGCTGAGCGCTTTCATAAAACGCCTGCCCAATGGCTACAATACCGTTTTGCACCCGGGAGGTAAAAATGTGCCGCAAAATATTCGCATCAAAATCATGCTGGCGCGGAGCCTGGCCAAGAAGCCCAAACTCCACGCAATGGAAGGTTTTTTGCCCAATATGGAAGCAGAAGAGCGGGAGAGAATCGCCGAATTGTTTACTTCGCCGGAGCACAACTGGACGCTGATTGTCGTGACGGACGACCCCATCATAGCTTCCAGGTGCGATCGGATATTGATTATGAAAGATGGCAACTTTGTTGAGTCTGGCTCTTATGAAACCCTTCAGGAAAGTGAGCATTTCAGGCGCGTCTTTAAAATGACCAGTTTGACGGAAAACGGGATGCCGAAACAATTAAAGAATGCTGTAACGAATCCAGACAAACCGAAGTAGAACTTTCGAGCGCTCCATTTCAATTCAATTACTGAAATACAAACGCAAAGCAATGCTCAATATATCTCACAATAAAGTTGGCAACAGGGTAAACCTGCAGGAATTCTCTTCTTTCCGGCAAACCAGTCTTTCCAATGCACATCAGTTGTTCACACGATGGCTGCTCTTGCTGATGGGACTGTTTATCCTGTTTTTATTTTTGCCCTGGACACAAAACATCCAGTCGGACGGCGTGGTCACTACTTCCCGACCGGAGGCGCGCCCACAAATCATTCCTTCCCCCATTGATGCCAGAATCGAACGCTGGTACGTGCGCGAAGGCGAACTGGTAAAAGCCGGCGACACGATCGTTTTCATGTCGGAAATCAAATCCGATTACCTCGACCCGGAACTGGTACAGCGCACCCGGCAGCAGGTTTTTGCAAAAGAGGGCGCTATCGTTTCTTATCAGGATAAAGTGCGGGCGCTGGAAGACCAAATCGAGAACATGCAGTCCCAGCTTGTACTCAAGCAACAACAATTGAGGCGCAAAATCGAGCAGGTACATTTCAAAATAGCGGCGGACAGCGCCGATCTGGCACAAGCGGTTATTCAGGATTCCATTGCCAAAGTACAGTACGAACGTGCCAAAAACCTCTTCGAGCGCGGCATTGATTCGCGGGCGAAGGTGGAAGACAAGCAGGCGAAACTGCAGGAAACGCTCAATAAAGTAGTAGCGGCAAGCAATAAACTCAACTCCACCCGCCAGGAACTGACGATCACTCAGGTAGAACTCGGGGCAATCCGGGCCGAATACAGCGAAAAAATAGCTAAAGCCCGTTCGGATATTGCCAGCGCCTTGTCCGATGGTTACAATGCCAATGCCGAAGCAGATAAATTGAGAATTCAGGCCAGCAACTACGAAAAGCGAACCGGATTCTATTACATCACCGCCCCTCAGGATTCCTACATTACCAATATCATCAAGCCCGGTATCGGCGAAACGATCAAGGAGGGAGATGGCATCGTTAGCATTATGCCGGCACATTATGAGCTGGCGGTAGAGTTGTATGTCAATCCAATGGATTACCCGCTGGTCAATGTAGATTCGACGATCAATCGCAAAAAACCGAACATCCGATTTCTTTTTGACGGGTGGCCCGCTTTTATTTTCTCCGGGTGGCCGGGGCAGTCGTTTGGCACCTACGAAGGAGAAATTTTTGCGATTGATAATGAGATCAGTCTTAATGGCAAATACCGCATCCTGGTTGTAGAAAAACCGGGCTCCAAAGAATGGCCCAAAGAGCTGCGGGTTGGCTCCGGCGCGCAAGGTATCGTGTTGCTGAATAACGTGCCACTCTGGTACGAAATCTGGCGACAGCTCAATGGCTTCCCGCCGGATTATTACAGCGGCAAACTGGAAGAAAAAGAGCCAAAATTGAAAGCGCCGGTGCGATCCTTAAAATAAGATCGCTGCCATTGCTGATTTTAAAAACTTTCTGAACATAGCATAAAGCGATGAAGAGAATTTTGATATTGCTGACCGGACTCGCCGCCTTTGGCGTAGCCCGATCACAGCCCATTGACACGGCAAGTATTTTTACGCAGGAAGAGTATTTTCAGCTTGTAATGGCGTACCACCCGCTGGTGCGGCAAGCCAACCTGCTGACTGCTGAAGCCCAGGCAAACCTCCGGCTGGCGCGTGGCGGCTTTGATCCGAAATTATTTGCCGATTGGCAGCAAAAATCCTTCGACGGAAAAAATTATTTTACGATTGGTGAGGGTGGTTTCAAAGTTCCAACCTGGTTTGGTCTGGAATTAAAAGGAACATTTAGCGCTACAAATGGCGTTTTTCTCAATCCTGAAAACAACCTCCCCGAAGCCGGGCAGGCAGTAGCTGGCGTCAAGGCATCGCTGGGGCAGGGCCTGTGGATTGACGAGCGGCGGGCATCGCTGCAAAAAGCCAGAATCCTGCAGAACGCTAACGAAGCGGAGCGACTCAATGCCACCAACGACATTCTACTGGATGCAGCTATTGCCTACTGGGATTGGGTGAAAGCTTACAATGAAATGCTGGCCATCGAGCGGGCGCTCCGCACGGCACGCCAGCGCCTGGACGGCATCCGCGAAAGCTTCATCCAGGGCGATTTGCCCGCAGTGGATACGCTGGAAACATTTATTCAGGTGCAAAACTGGGAATTTGAGCTAAACAATGCCCAACTGAACTACCAAAATACCGGGCTGGCCATGTCGAATTTCCTTTGGTACGAAAATGATATTCCGCTGGAAATCACCAACCAACTCCGTCCGCTGCGATTGGAAGAACTGGAAACCCAGGCCCCGCTGCCCGTGCTGCAAAGATTTTTGCAAAACCTGATGAGTACCCACCCCCAACTGCGGTTTTATCGCTTCAAACTGGAGCAACTGGAAATAGACCGGCGGCTGGCCGCAGAAATGCTCAAGCCCAGACTTGATGTGGAATATAACTTTTTGGCGGACGGGTTCAACTTCAATCGCCAGGTGAGCAACGACAACGGATTGGACAATCTCATCCTGCAAAATTACAAATGGGGTATCAATTTTAGTTTTCCGCTCTTTTTACGCAAGGAACGCGGCAAGCTGGAACTAACCCGGCTGAAAATTATTGACACGGATTTCACCCTTATGCAAAAGCAACTGGAGTTGTCGAATAAAGTACGCGATGCCTACAATGCGTGGCAAAATTCTCAGGAACAAATAGCGCTTTATCAGGATATTACCAACAATTATTCAACCCTGCTCGAAGCAGAAACCATCAAATTTGAACTCGGCGAAAGCTCAATTTTCCTTATCAATGCCCGGGAGCAAAAGCTCATCGAAGCGCAGATCAAACTCATCAAGCTTCAGGCAGATTTTCACAAAAACCGCAACAAAGTGGACTGGGCAGCCGGTCGGTTGGCAAACTGATATTCCGGGATTTCGCACAGAGGAAAGGTTAGTACACTGATTTGACTGATTTTCACGGATCATGTCGATTTCTCGTTGATCTGTGCAAATCAGCTAAATCAGTGGTAGTTTCCCATCAAAAATATCCGGGATGAACTGTGTTTATTAGTTGCCGCCGAGAATCAACGGAAGCCCATCGCTGCCACTGCCGCCTACGACAATGACTTTGGAGTTGGGCGAATTTGCCAGTTGCAGCGTTGCTTCGATACCTTTATCCCGCAGAATATTCGGCGACAAGCTCGCATTCAGAATGCGGTTGGATTCCGCCTTGGCTTCTGCTTCGATAATGCGGCGCTCCGCCTCTCTGCGCTCCTGCTGGAGGATGTATTCGTATTTCAACGCCAACTGTTCCGCCTGAATCTTTTCTTCGATAGCCGTTTTTACCTTTTCCGGCAAAGAGATATTCCGAATGAGGGTAGCCCGCAGATCAATATGATTTTTGTCAAGTGTTTCATTCAGGTTATTTTGAATCATGGACTGCACTTCCTCCCGCTTGGTAGAGTACAACTCCTCCGGGGAGTACCGACCGATCACCTGACGAACAGAAGAGCGCATTTCCGGACGCACCAGAGAGTTCAGGTAATCCTCGCCAAACTTTTCGTGCAAGTCCCCAATTTTATCATATCTTGGGTTAACGCGAATGGTCACATCCAACTGGATATTCAACCCGTTGCTCGACAGCACGTCCATGCCTTCTTCGATTTGCTTTTCGCGCACATCATACACGAACATCGTATTCCACGGTGCAATCACATGGAAACCAGGGGCATAAATATTTTCCTTATCTAGCCCGCCAGCGAACCGCTTGAAAATGACGCCTCGCTCCCCGGCATTGATCGTGAGCAATGTTGCATTGGAGAAGATCAATACAATGATCAGAATGACGAATACCACAATCCCGGTCGTAATTAATTTTCCTTGTTTCATCTTATTTTAATTTTCTGTTTTTTATGCTTTTGTAAAATTAGAACACCTGATATGCGAAATCTGTTGTCACATTCCATTCTCTATCAAGTCATCAATTGCTAATCTAACTATAAAACTAGCGAATGGATCAAAAAAAATCTAACTTTTTCGACTATTCGCGTTTGTTATTAAACGAACACACCCAAACCGAAGGCAAAATTTTTTGTTTACCTTAGCGAATCGATTAAAAAATCACATTTACATGAGACAAACAATTGCCTTTGCCGCCATTTTGGCACTCATCTTTGCCTGTGGCAATACGGCTTCTGACAATGCCCGCACGTCCGACAACAATAACGCTACCGCGCAGGTC
>CAZFBU010000069.1:0-1779 GCA_964517175.1 uncultured Saprospiraceae bacterium | reverse complement strand
GAAACGCTTGCGTATAGCGCGGTTTGGCAGGAAAAACTCCGGGTGCTTCCGCAGGTGGGCGGTCGCGAACTCCTGCTGGCGCATGCGCATTACGGGCATTACGCTGGCGAATTGGTGCGAGATTATTTAGAACGAACACAAATCGAACCCGACTTTATTGCTTCGCACGGGCACACCATCTTTCATTATCCGAATGAGCAGATGACCCTCCAAATTGGCGATGGCGCGGCTATTGCTGCCGAAACGGGTTATCCGGTCATCAATGATTTCCGGGCGATGGATGTGGCGCTGGGCGGGCAAGGCGCGCCGCTGGCGCCGATTGCTGATCGGATGTTGCTCCCGGGTTATGATTTTTACTTAAACCTCGGCGGTATTTCCAATATCACCGGCCATGCCGGTGAGAAATTCATCGCTTTTGATATTGGCGGTGCGAATCAGGTTTTGAATTTTCTGGCGCAGCAAGTCAACAAACCTTTCGATGAAAACGGAAATCTCGCGGCTTCCGGCGCGCTGCATGCCGGTCTGCTTGCTCAGGCGAATGCCTTGTCCTATCACGAATTGCCTTACCCTAAGTCATTGGGCAACGACTGGGTGCAGGAGGCGTTGATTCCCATTTTTCAGCATTATAATGCGACCATTGCCGATAAGCTGCACACGGCATGCCTGCACATTGCCTGGCAAATTGCCAAACAGATCGGCGCGATCATCGAGCGCGAGCAGCTGAACAAAGAGCACTATCGCCTGCTCGCGACCGGTGGCGGCGCGCGCAATACTTTTCTGATGCAATGCATCGAGCAAGCCTGCTCCAAAATTGCCGACATCGAGATCGTCATTCCCGATCCTCTAATCATTTCCTTCAAGGAAGCGGCTTTTATGGCGCTCATGGGCGTGCTTCGCCTGGAAAATCTTCCCAACTGCATGGCTTCGGTCACCGGCGCTTCGCGCGATGCAAGCGGCGGCGCGATTCATCAGGGCTGGCGATAGAAATTATTAAGTTTTTGATTGATAATTGTTTATTCATGATAACGAAACAACTGATAGCGACTGAATTATTGCGATATATGAATCATCAGATTCAATTGGAAGAATTGGTTGATTGGGCGGAAAATTCAATTTTCCAGGGCAACTTCGAGGAAGGAGCAGAGGCTGACATTCGCAATGCGCTGGGTTTATTAGCCGCCGCTGATGCCGATGGCTTCGGACTGCTCTGGGAGGATTGTGAAGCCATTATGAAGCAACTCGGCTACGAAATTCAAGTCGATGCAAAGTTAGTCGCTTAAGTCACTCCTCCTCTTCCCCCGCAAAATACGTCCGCAATTTCCTGGCTACGACTCCGCCGGTTACCATAGCACCCTGTCATAACGTTGACTATCAATTAATTAATACCAATTTGGAAGTCGGAAGTCGGAAATTGGAAACCGTAAATGATTGAAAATCAATTTTTAAAGAACTCATCAATACGTCATTATCAGTTGAAATTGGTATAAGAAGCTATTGCAAAGGCTCAATGTCAATCCATGGCTCGAAGCGCTTGAAATCGGAAACATTATTGGTTAAAATGACCTGGATATCATTGCTCAGCATGGATGCAACAATATTGGCATCGTGAATCTGTCTGCCAGCCGTAGTGGTCTGCTCGATCAAAGGAAGTAGTCTGGAAATAATCTGATCCTTTTCTTCAATCATCCGAAGACTCTTTTGAAAAGAAAGGACGTCCCTGGCAAGCCCTTCGTAGTCTATTTTGCCAGCGCTTTGCATGAGTCTGGAAATAACGACTAG
>CAZFBU010000068.1:18622-22606 GCA_964517175.1 uncultured Saprospiraceae bacterium | reverse complement strand
CACCTGCTGCTTTTTTGGACCGATGAAACACGGCTTGCAGGCTACGCGTACTGTATTACTCGCCGTGCATCCCTTCAAAGAGCCAGTACCCAGTTGGCGCCGGGACTGTGTCCGGTGATATACTTCTCCCAAAAACAACCCTTTTCCCCGTACCGCGCCAGCATAGCCGGTAAATAATTCCAACGTGAATTAGCGCGATTGAAAGGCATTCCATCAGCACAGCCCCATTATTTTCCCTTAATCAATTCTTTCAGTTCTTCCAGATTGGCTACGCGCTCAAATCCTTTTTCTTTTAAGCCTCGGTGCAGTTTTTTGTCACCCGTCCAAAGCATTCCACCCGTTTCAATCGTTAAAGCCACGAAACTAACGTCTTTTACATCTATGCCCTCCGTGAGTTCGAGCGCTCGATCCCAGCTTTCCTTAGAAATTTGATGCTCATTAATAAAGTCTATTCTTTTGAGTACAATGTAAAGGAGTTCTAAAAAATCACCTTCAGGAATCTTCGTATATTTCAGAATCTTTTCCTTTTTATCGAAAAGCTCTACATAAAGCATATAACAGGAATACTTTTCATGATCCTGGAGGTCTTTCAACAGAAAAGTTCCAATTACGCCATCGGAACTCATCAAGGTGCTTATCAGGATATTGGTGTCGATAACTATTTTCATGGCTGGGATTCCGTGAAAATTTTATTGGACTCTCCCAATTCCTGCTCAATCTCTTGCGACAACGCTTCGATTTCCGCTTCGCTCGCTTCACTTTTTGCGACGATCATTTTGTATCGGATGAAGTCAATAAAATCCTGAATATCCTGCATATCGATCAATCCTTTTGGTATCGATATCAACAACTCATTTGGATTATTCGTAATTTTCATAGTCTGCTTTTTCTTAACCAATGTTTTTTTCTTTTAAAAAGTTCTTATCTGGTGATCCATTTCCCAAAAATAACCCTTTTCCCCGTACCACGCCAGCATAGCTGGTAAATAATTGCCGCCGTTTATTACCGCATCCAGTCGATCAGCAGCCCCAGCATCAGTGCCAGAAAGGTGAACGTCACTATGCCCAGCATGTAGCTCAGGAAGCCTTTGAGATAGTTGAGTATTCTGCGTTTATCAAAAAAACGGGCGATGCCCCAGGAAATGTACAGGGTGCCCAACAGAAAGCCTTTGTCGATAATGGGTGAATCGATAAAAGCATCGATGATGCCGAAGAAGGAGAAGATGAGCATACCAATGCCCATCACGAAGCACAGCACGATCAGTATTTCAAATAGATTGTAGCCGTACCGCCGGAAGAATATTCTGATCCACAGCGCAATGAATACCGCCATCAGGATGTTGGTGTAGCCGTAGTTCTGCGATATCCATGTGAAGACGGCCGTTGTGGTGGAGTCTTCACTGAAGGAAAAACCTACGTAGCCATCTTCAAAGCCCAGCGTCTGCTGGAGCAGGGTATAGATCAGGGAACAGACGATGATAAAAACGACCGGCTTCACGAGGCGGTCCCGGTCTTCCAGGATGAAGGTTCGAATGTTTTCCCCGGGGCGCAGGAGCAATTCCCGAATGGTGAACAGGATGCCCTTGTCAAAATTCAACACGCTGCCAATCTCGGCGGCGATGTACCGTCCGTTGATTCGTTGTAGGGTTCGGGGTTGTCCGCAATTCGAACAAAAATTACCGTGCAGTTCGCTTTGGCATCGGTTACAGTGGTCGGTCTGTTGTTGCGCTGACATGTCGTTTTGTGTTTCAGACTGAATAGCTGTAGTTTTTATTTTACCCAGTTAGCGCCGAGCCCGCTCCGGTTTCATCGGCGACTTCGTCCGGTGATTCCTACCCGCTACGCCCCAAAATACCAGTTCTAATCAATTCACCTCCTTCAGTAAATCTTCCAGCTTATACTTTTCGTACTTCTTCTTATCTCTCTCGATTATCTCCATCAATTCATTTTTACTCTGAATGTGTAACCATATAGCCGGGTCGATTCTGAATATTTCTCCAAGTTTGATCGCTAAATCAATATTTATCTTTCTTCTGCCTTTAAATATTGCACTCAGGTTGCTCTCTTTGTAATCAATATATTCCGCAAGTACTCGCTTCTTTATCTTTAGGGCTTCCACATATTCCTCGAAAAATTCTCCTACTTGTATTATTTTTTCCGGGTTTTCTCTTTCCAAATAGGTTTCCATTTGAAACCTCAGTGATAATAGCCGGTTCGCAATTAACTCCGGTTCATCGAGTTCTCCTGACCTCTCCTTTATCACTCTCTGTAATTCTCTAAATTCTTTGCTATTTTGGTTTACTAAACCCTTGCCTGTTCCAATTATCCCGCCTTCATTGGTTATTTTCTGCTTACTCATATTATTGCATTTTGCCTTCTGGTTTAATGTTCAGGTATTTCTCCATTAACTTCTTTCCATTTACAGTATCTATAAACATCTTCTGTCCCATTACCCCGGTTGCCCCATATTTATCTTGATACAGAGAAATCAATTCTGTCTTACTATCGAATGACAAAAAACCTAAATAATGCCCTTTACCTAATTCAAAACTTTTTTTGCATGCAAATGCTATCAGACACCCTGCTACATTTTCGTATTTTCCTTTTATCCCATAATTGTGTGGCGCAACTTCCAGGTTGTTCATATAGACCATTTCATCATTAATTAAGGTTATCATCAATAATCCTTGAATCTCTTTGGGAGATTCTGCAAGCGTTAACTTGAAAAACTGAGCGCCTTCAATTTTTGCTAATTTTTTCCATGTGAACTGCCAACCGTCTTTCCTTAATGGCATTTCATTTGGAAAACTTTCAAGTATTTGCCCCTTGTACAACTTTCCTGTTTCTACATCCTTTAGATGTATTTTCATTTTTTGATAAAAATTTATACTAATTTATAAATTATTGATAAGTTTTGCAAATCTTTGCCAACTTTTATTTTACCTGTTAGCGTACCGAGCCGCCCAGTTCTCCCTCAGCTAGCGCCGAGCCAGCTCCGATTTCATCGGAGACTTCGTTCGGTGATTCTTATTCTCCAAAAATAACCCTTTCCCGCGTACCACGCCAGCATAGCAGCTAAATAATTCTGCCACCTGCGGAAGGGCGCTTGATTTTATGGCTAAGCCGATGCTGCTTCTTTTTCCAGTTTCCAGCGGCGGTGGGTCCATAGCCAAAGGCTGGGATCGGCATGAATAGCGGCTTCCAGTTGGCTGGCATATTGCTCAATGATTTGATGGTTCGAGGCGCTGGCGGGGTGCTCTTCGAGTACCGACAACGTTACCTCGTAGTGTCCGCGCCTGCGCTTTTTGAAGGTTGGGAAAAGGAGTACCTGCCCGGTTTTTTTGGCGATGCGATCCGCACCGACCAGAAAAGCGGTATCCTGATTCAGGAATTTCAGCCATGCTTTGCTGCTGACCGGGGTTGGACTTTGGTCGCCGATCATGATCGTGAGGGTATATACTTGTTGGTCGGCAAAATTAACCAGGGCACGGTACGCATTCTTTGATTCGATGGTGTACATGCCAAAGCGCTCGCGCACGCGCTTGAGTATCTGCTCGAAGTAGCTATTGGAAAGGGGCTTGTAAAAGGTAATCATTTTATGCCGAATGTGCAGTGGCAGGGCGGGTAGCCATTCCCAGTTGCCGTAGTGCCCCATGTAGAGGATCGCGCTTCGGTTTTGTTCGAAGTAATGATTGAGCAAGTCGATGTTGGTGACCTGAAGCCGGCGCTTGATCTCGGCTTCGCTGATGGTCATAAATTTGAGGGTTTCGACAATCAGATCACAAAAATGACGGAAAAACGCTTTGGCAATTTGCTGAATTTCGCGCTCATCCTTATCCGGAAAAGCGCTGCGCAGATTGTCGAGAACAACCTTCTTACGATATTGAACGCCATAGAACAGTACGATGAAGCTCAGGTCGGAAAAAACGTAAAGCACCGGCATGGGGAGCTTTGAGCACAACAGGAAAATGGCGTTCAGTAGTCG
>CAZFBU010000068.1:14415-18522 GCA_964517175.1 uncultured Saprospiraceae bacterium | reverse complement strand
ACCTGCTACTCGATTTCCTGCTCTTTTTTTCGGTTGCGCCACCACATGTAGCCGATCAATCCAATGATGACATAGGGCGTTGCCAGCATGTAAAGAATGCCGTTATTCAATCCACTACCGGCAGTTCCACCATCTTTCAGGTTGCTTTCGGCAGCGATTTTACACATGGGGCATTGCGCCTGCACGTCCGGCAGAAATGCCAGCAGCAACAGTGCGATAAGACTTACACCTGCTATTTTCCAGAATTTATTTTTCATAACTTTCGTCTTTTTATTAATAATAAGGCATCAGCATAAGATAACAAATGGGACCGGTAATGGCAACATACAGCCATAATGGAAATACCCATCTCGCCATCCTGCGATGTTTATCAATTTGATTCGTATAAGCCCGAATAAAAGTAAATAAAATAAATGGCAAAATCAATCCGGCTAACGTAATGTGCGTTATCAGCAGGAAAAAATACACCATCCGGATAGCGCCTTCGCCTCCGTATTTCACCGATTCGGTTGTAAAATGGTACGTCACGTACGACAACAGAAAGAGCACCGACAGAGTCATTGCCACATATATCATACGACGGTGCATGACGACGTTTTTCTGTTTAATGAAATAGAAAGCGGCAATCAGGACAAAGGCCGTAAGTGTATTGAGCAGCGCGTGAAACGGCGGCAACATACTGAAGTCCCATCCGGCGGGCACCGGTATTTTCACCTGGCGCATCAAACCAACCAGCAGCAGTACCGCTATCGTGACTACCCACGCCCAGATATTCAGGCGTTTAGCGAGTTGAATGTTTTGTTCCATAAGTGTTATTCTGAATCTCTGTTAGAAACGGTTTTTCGCTCGTTGCCCTGTGGCAATATTAATGCAATGTGCTCCACAAGGCGTTTGACATCTGCTTCCAGTCGTATATCATAGTGTCGTCGCACGGTGTGCGTAGTATCCGTCAGCGCGAAGTGCGTACGCACAGCCTCCGTGGGCATATCATACATTTTTTTTGCTTGTTGCGTTGCATCGTTGGTTTTTACAAAATAGCACTGCCTGGGATCTACCAGTTCGTAAGTTTCTGCGAAGCGCTCCACGGCTTCCTGCGTCGTAGCAGAGCCCGTCAGGTGCATCAGAAAAGCCAGGTCATTTCGTTCATCAAACTGATCGTGCAATTTACCCAGCGTTTCTCCCAGTTTTTGCAACAGCTCATCATCATCGAAATCGAGGAAAGCAGCTAGAACCATCCGCGCAGCAATATCTTCATTTGTCAGTAATTCACCGCCGGTTGTTTCCAGTTCAAATACAGGCAACTTGCCGTAGTCCTTCAAATCTGATTTGAGCGATTGCCGGTATTCCAGCCCTCTCTGTAAATAGTACCACGAACCGATGGGCAATCCCACCAATAGTAGCAGCAAAATTGCTGTGGATAAGATAAACGAAGGCTTTAAAAACTTCGACTTTTTCGCTGTCATTGCCCTGCTTTTACCATCAAAACAATTATCAGAAATTCAAACATCATGTAGCCGAAAAGGTTGTCAGGCGAGCGTCATTTGCACCGGATATACAAAAGGCGAGAATATTGATTCCCGCCTTTCGATTCCTACATTGCGTTTTCAGGTATATACGTATCGTCGGGAATTCGCATTCCCTGTGGATTATCCGTTTCGAGGGGTTCCTCATTTTTTTCTTTGATCTGCTGACGGCGGTTTTTCCACGAATTACCCTCCTGGAAAAAGGCAATAATGGCCCAGATCAGCAACACCGTCGGTAACAGCACGCTGAGCGCCAATCCTTTTACTTCATACCGCATATGCATGAATTCGTAGATGATAAAATACGCCTTATAAAGGGACAAAATGACAATAATAAGACCCGCAGTATAAAGAACCCAGGCATATTTTTCCGCACCGCTTATGATGTGTCCTTTGCCCAGCAGAGAAATAAAGACCTCTATCAGCGTGACGACTGCCAACAGCCCCAAGCCATAATATACTTTTTTCTTCGATTCTTCGTAGCTCAGATTTGACATGCTATTGCTTTTTGCTTTTTTTTAATTGATTACAACAGGTAGAATACCAGGAATACAAACACCCAGACCAAATCGACAAAGTGCCAGTACAAGCCGATTTTTTCTACCATCTCGTGCCCGTTTTGACGAGCCACATACAATCCACTCGCCGCATTTATCATGATGATTGTCAGAAAAGCAACCCCGGAAAATACGTGAAATCCGTGGAATCCGGTAATGAAGAAAAACAATGCGCCGAAGGCTTTCGGTCCGAATTCTTCCTGACTGATCTGCCCGGCATTAGCACCTTCCGTAATTTTGAACTTGCGATGAATAAAACCGGCATCATCCATAAAATATCCGGCGTGATCGCCCGGTTCGTGTGCATGCTCGCCTACGTGATCGCCGCCTTCTTCTTCGTGCCCGCCGGCTTTATGAATCAGGTAACTGTCTCCGGCCTCAAAAGTTTCGTTGGTTTCATTACCTTTTTCATCCAGATAAACGCCCGCCGCAAGGTGCGAGCCAAATGGATTTCTCGACACCGTCATGTGCTCCGTTGCAATCAAGTTCGTCCATTCCCAAGCCTGACAACCTAGGAAACCTGCCCCGCCGAGAATCGTCAGGAGCATCCAGAATACCACGCCATTTTTGTTTTCGCGATGCCCTTCCTGCACGGCACGTACCATCGTCACCGAACTAATGATAAGCAGGAACGACATGATGGTTACGAAAATGAGAGGCGCGTTGTGAATGCCGAAAGGCGCGGTTGAAAATACGAAATCCGGCACCGGCCAGGTTGGGCTGCTGAAACGCAAAGCGCCGTATGCAATGAGAAAGCCGGCAAAAGTAAAGGCATCCGACAGAAGGAAATACCACATCATCAATTTGCCGTAGCTCGCCTTGAATGGCTCTTTTCCACCCGACC
The DNA here is from genome assembly GCA_964517175.1 of uncultured Saprospiraceae bacterium. Taxonomy (GTDB): domain Bacteria; phylum Bacteroidota; class Bacteroidia; order Chitinophagales; family Saprospiraceae; genus JADJNW01. The sequence continues at coordinate 15,598 of CAZFBU010000068.1, read as the reverse complement.
AGGCATCCGCCTGTTGTACGTCGTGTTCGTGTTCCAAAACGGGATCTGCTGTCGCCATTATGAAATTTTTGTTTGTTTGTTAAAATCAAGATTGTATCAAAAAGAAAACCAGCAAATACACCCACAAAAAATCAACAAAATGCCAATACGTGAGTGTCATTTCCAGGCGCAATTTCCGGGCTTTGGATGCATTGAATTTCAGTGCAAACGCATGGATCAGCGCAAGCAGCAATGCTGCAATGCCGCCCAGGATATGCGCAGCATGTACGCCGGAAATCACATATATAAAAGAACCCGACGGGTTTGTCGTCAATTCAATACCGATGGACTGCATCGACAACCAACCCTGATACTGCAAAACTAAGAAAGCTAGTCCCAAAATAAAAGTGGTAACCAACAAACCTTTGTACAAATACTCTTTCCCTCGCTTGAAGGAAAGATACGAAGCGTGCAACGTAATGCTACTCAGCACGATGACCGCCGTACTTGCATAAAACATTGTCGGCAATTCAAACTCCAGCCAGTTGCCCTGCGCCTGGCGCACCAGGTAAGCGCTGGTGAATGCCGTGAACATCATCGTGATACTGGCACAGGCTACCCACAAGGCGAATTTCTTCGGATGTATTCTGCTTCTGCTATATTCGCTCGCCACTATTGCACTCATATTTTAAATTTTATCTATAAACAATGTCACTAAAACCAGCGGATTGTACAAGAATGAATAAAACATCACCCGCAAAGCCGACTTTCGGTTATTTTGATGATAAAAATTCCAGCTTAGCCCGGCATAACCCAGACTCAATACAAAAACCACCCCCGCCGATACGATGCCCGTTGTACCAATAAAAAACGGCAGCAATCCAACTGGCAGCAAAAACAAGGCATACAAAAACGATTGTAGCCCCGTATTTCGATCAAGTTCCCCGTTGGTTGTCGGCAGCAATTTGTAGCCCGCTTTGCTGTAATCTTCATATCCCAGCCATCCAATGGACCAGAAGTGCGGAAATTGCCAGAAAAACTGGATAGCAAACAGAGAGAAACCCAACGTTGTCAGTTCGCCTTGTACTGCCACACATCCGATCAGGGTCGGCAAAGCTCCCGGTACAGCTCCAATCACCACCGCCACCGGAGAGATGCGCTTCATCGGCGTGTACAAAAAAGAGTAACTCACCAGCGCTATGGT
>CAZFBU010000068.1:0-14315 GCA_964517175.1 uncultured Saprospiraceae bacterium | reverse complement strand
GAGAGATGCGCTTCATCGGCGTGTACAAAAAAGAGTAACTCACCAGCGCTATGGTGCCAAAAAATGCTGCCCATACATTGAACAGCGCGAGTAGCGTGATTCCGATCAAACTCATGAAACCCGCCGCCATCACTGCTTCGGAAGTGGACATACGCCCTGCCGCCAGCGGGCGATTGGCAGTGCGCTTCATCAGCTTATCGTAATCTTTTTCCAATACCTGGTTCAGCGCATTCGCTGCTCCGGTCACCAGAAATCCGCCGAGCGCCAAAATGGTTACCGCTACGCCATTCACTGCGCCCTCGCCAGCAATCAGATACGCCATAACCGACGAGAAAACGACGGTGAGCGTCAACCTGAATTTCACCAATAACTTGTAGTCATTGGTTTTCTGGCCGATCAGACGGAAGGGTTGCTCCCTGCCGACCGCCACTGTTTGCTGTTTATTCTCTGTTTCTATGGACACCGCTCGAATTATCAATTGAAGGGAGGCAACCTTAGTCGGATTACCTCCCCGTTAAATCTTATTTTGTGCGCTCACCAATATTTAGTGAACTTCCTTTTCATTTTCGCCAACTGGCTCAATTTGCGGAATAAACTCTCTACCATCCTTACCGTAGTCATAAGCCCAGCGCTGTACGGTCGGAATTTTACCTGGCCAGTTGCCATGCCCCGCGCGAATCGGAGTTGTCCATTCCAGTGTATTTGCGCCCCACGGGTTGCGTACGGTCAATTTTCTGCCAGCCCAAATGCTGTAGAAGAAATTGATAACAAACAGCACCTGCAGTGCAAACACGACGATTGCTGCGATGGTAATGAATTGATTCATACCTGCAAAGTGACCAAATGTCTCAAAGCTATCGAAACGATAGTAACGACGCGGAACGCCTGCCATACCGAGGTAGTGCATCGGCCAGAAGATCGCATAAGCACCAATTAATGTACCCCAAAAATGAATTCTGCCCAGTGTTTCGTTCATAAAACGTCCGTACATCTTCGGAAACCAGTGATAAATGCCGGCAAACATGCCAAAGAATGCCGCAACGCCCATTACAATATGGAAGTGCGCTACGACGAAATAGGTATCGTGCAACTGAATGTCAATCGCAGAGTTCCCCAGAAAGATACCGGTCAGACCACCGGATATAAACATGGAAACGAAACCGATAGCAAACAAACTTGCCGAATTGAAACGGATATTACCGCCGTATAATGTTGCAATCCAGTTGAAAACCTTCACCGCCGAAGGAACTGCAATAATCAGGGTAAAAATTACGAAGAAGTTGGAAATAAAAGGATTCACCCCCGACATAAACATGTGGTGTGCCCACACGATGAACGACAGAAAAGCAATAGCCAGAATAGAATACACCATCGCTTTGTAGCCGAATACCGGCTTGCGGGCATGCACGGATAATACTTCTGAAACGATACCCATTGCAGGTAAGATAATGATATACACCTCCGGGTGCCCCAGAAACCAGAATAAGTGCTGGTACAATACCGGGCTACCACCTGCGTAATCCAGCGCCTGACCATTGGTATAAATTTCACTCAGATAGAAACTCGTTCCGAGGCTTCTGTCCAGAATCAGAAGCAAAAAGCCAGACACCAACACCGGGAATGAAAGCAGACCAATGATCGCCGTGATAAACAGCGCCCATACCGTCAGCGGCATTCGCCACATCGTCATGCCTTTCGTACGCAGGTTCAATACAGTGGTGATATAATTAATACCCCCCAACAATACTGAAACCACGAAAAACGTCAGCGACACCAGCCAGAGCGTCATACCTGCTCCCGAGCCTGCATTTGCCTGCGGTAATGCACTGAGGGGCGGATAAGCCGTCCAACCGCCGGAAAATGGTCCAGTGCTTACGAAAAGCGAGAAAAACATGATAACGCCCGCCAGGAAGAAAAACCAATAGGAAAGCATATTTAGCAGTGGCGATGCCATATCCCGGGCGCCCACCTGGAGCGGAATGAGATAATTGGCAAATGTACCACTCAACCCGGCTGTCAGAACAAAGAACACGATAATCGTACCGTGCATCGTCACCAGTGCATAGTAGAAGTCCTGAGAAAGGGTACCAATGCCTTCCGCGTTCACTTCGATCCATTTACCCAATAGCGGCTTCAACCAGGTTAAACTCTCTTCCGGAAAACCCAACTGAAGACGGAACACGATTGACATTGCCGCCCCGATCAATGCCCAGAACATACCGGTGATCAGGAATTGCTTGGCAATCATCTTGTGATCCTGACTGAAGATGTAGGTTGTAATAAAACTCGACTGATACTTGTCCCCTTCGTGATGCTCATGAAAATGGTCATCATAACCCAGTTCCTGTATCAGGACATCTTCTCTTTGATCTGTTTTTGTCATTACATCGTTAGCCATCACCAAAATATTTATATGTAGTTCAGAAGTATTTTTTCAATTGCATAACAACAGGATGCTTCCGGTGTTTAACCCCATTGCCATATTATTATTGTGTCAGAATTCTGAAGGCAGTTCTACGATTTTTAGCCCTCCCCTCTTCTGTATCATTTGTGTCGACTGGTCTGTTCTGACCATAGCCAGCCGCTGCGAGCCGATTCGCATCAATATCCTTGCTAATCAAATAGTTGTAAACAGTGCGCGCTCTTTCTTCCGACAATTGCTGATTACTTTCCGCATCGCCCGTGTTGTCGGTGTGCCCTGCAATCTCGATCGTCATATTCGGATTACCCTTTAGCGCTTCAGCCAGGTTGTCCAATTCATAGCGAGAAAGAGAAGTCAGATTTGCCGAACCGGTTTCAAAACTCACGTAGTCGAACGTCAATACTTTCTCTTCCACCGATTCTGCCGTAAGCGCCGCTTCCAGTTTTTCATTGAATTCCTGCTTTCGCGTTTCAATTTCAGCATCGAAAAGCATATCGGCGTTCGGGTCACTATCCGTTCCGCGAATGGAAGTCATATAGTAAGATGACTGTTGTGCCAGCCACTGCTCGTACTCCTCTTCCGATACAATTTCAACCTGACGGCGCATACTAAAGTGTCCGTTTCCGCAAAGCTCGGCACAAGCCAACTCGTAGTCGAAAGTTTCCCAAAGTTGCTTGCCCGGCTCCTCCGGGTCTTCCTGCTGATATTCCGGATAGGCACTCAGGCGCTCGCGGTATTCCTCCGTCGTGACGGTCGGCGTGAACACGAAATACGTTGGCATACCGGGCACAGCGTCCATTTTCAGGCGGAAGTGCGGCAAGTAGAAATTGTGCAGTACGTCACGTGCGGTGATCCGTACCCGAACTTTCTTATTGACCGGCAAAACAATTTTGTCTGCATGAATATCATCTGAGTTTTTGACGTCTTTCCAATCCTGCCCAAGCGGGTTCAAACCGGAGATCATCTTGTAATCCCTGGCGCCCAGTTTACCATCTGGGCCCGGATAGCGGATCGTCCAGGCAAATTGATAACCCGTTGCTTCGATTTCCGTGTAATCTTCATCCGGATTTACATCTGCCATCACCTCATTCCAGGTATCCAGTCCTCTGATCACCAGAAATGCCATTACCACCGCTGGTATGGCCGTCCATATGATTTCCAAGCGGTTGTCGTGCGGCATGTACACAGCCTTTCGCCCTTTTTCGCCGCGGTATTTCCAGGCGAAGTAGAAAAGCGCGATGTGCGTCAGTACAAATACGATTCCAGTGAAAAACAGCGTCACGCTAAACAAACTGTCGAGACTACTACCATGCGCCGAAGCTGCTTCGTGCGGGCCATAACCCAATAAATAGTTTTTGTAATAAAATGCCGAAACAAAACACGCCACCAGGAAGAGTACCAAAAATAACATAGAATAGGTAGCCTGGCGTCTGTTGAGCACCAATTGCATCTCCTCTTCTCCTCTGATTTTCGAGGCAAGCTCTGTCACCCGACCAATCTGTACGATGATGACGGTGATGAGCAATAAGCACAGAAATCCTAATAAAAATGTCATTATCTCTTCAATTATATTTTATCAAAAATACTATTCAAATTTACACCAATAAAACCAATATGTCAGCGGATTGATTACAACTCGAATTTATTTAGAATCATTCTAAACAACAAAAAGTATCCGCTATTATTCAACCGGTCTGACGGCTGATGCTTCGTGCTGCAGACTCTCTGCCAAATACGGATCGTTCTTTGGCTCCAGCGATGCTTTTTCCAATTGGCGGAAGACAAAAAACAGGAAAAAACCAAGAAATCCGATCATGGTGCCAAATTCCAGCAAGCCCGGAAACATAAAGCCCATCATGAATTCCATGCCATGATCACCTCCGTGCTCAGCGCCATGTGCCATTACCTCTTCCGCGGTGTGCAGCACACCCGGCTTAATCATCAGGAAGTAATCGACCCAGTGTCCGATAAAAACAATGATGGCAACGAAAACCATTGTTCCATATTTGCGCTTTGTGTCATTCCGCATCAGAATAAAGAAAGGAGCGATAAAGTTCAGCACAAGATTACCGTAGAACAAGACTGGGAAATACTCCTGTCGTGTCTGGAAATAAACGGTTTCTTCTCCCACGTTGGCATACCAGATCAGCATGTACTGCGAGAACCAGAGATATGTCCAGAAAATACTAAATGCGAAAACGTATTTTCCAATATCGTGCAAATGCTCGCGAGTCACATTTTCGAAGTATCCCTTAAACCGCAGGAATGCCAATACCATAACCGTCAGCGCCATGGCCGCTACGAACCAGCTTGCCGCGGCATACCAGGCAAACAAAGTGCTGTACCAATGTGAATCAACCGACATGACCCACTGCCAGATAATCGCTGCACTCGTAAAACCACCCAGCGGCAGAAATGCTGCCGCCCAGATTCGCATCTTGTGATGGTGCTTGTAATCGGACGTGCCGCTCTTGTCTTCATCCAGCGAAAGCTGGCGCAGTTTCCAAGCAAAGAAAATCCACACACCAACGATCACAAATGAACCGACGGTGTACCAGCCTTTGTTCAAAAAGGATGATTTGTGCGTCAGAACTTTATCCGCTGCCACCGCTTCGGGATCAGCCCAGTGATACAGATGATGCCAATCAAATAATAGACCAACAATAACAACCAGCATCAGGACAGCGCCTGGAATCAGGAAAAGTGAAAATGCTTCCCAAACCCGCTTCATCACGGTGTACCAACCGGCCCAAGCCGTGATAAATGCCGCCAAAATGAACAGCGAAATAAAACCAATACCGGTGAAAAATACGGCGTTATGCAGATAATTCGACCAAAAACGCGTGTGCAGCGCATCATCGGTAAAAAAAGTAAGCAGCAAACACAACAAGCCCAAGCCCATTGCGCCGTACAGTACTACTTTATAACTTGATTCAAATTTAAATTGGTTCATTTTATGTCTTCCGTTTGAAATACTTCGCTAATTTATTTGCCTGATCCGAATGCTATTTTCGTCCGCCGCCACTCTGACCACCGCCACCACCGTCGCTGTGCCCTTCACCTTCTGCCGGTGCAGATTGGCCGGGCGCAGGTGCCTGATCGGCCTGCTGTACCGCCGATGCCAGGGCATCTACCTGCGCAACGGGCATACCGTAAGCGGGATTATAAGTATTGACTTTCGGGCTATACTCCACGTCCAACTCATCCGCCTGTAGCTTGCGGATATAATGAATCACCTGCCAACGTTCTTCGTAGTTGAGTTTGTCCTTGTAAGCGCCCATCACATTCTTGCCATACATGATCGAATGATAGTAGCGACCATTGTTGGAATTGTAGAAAGTGTCCTGCAGGAAATTCGCCGGTGCAGCCGGATATTTCACATTCGGATTGTCATCGCTTACCAGGTAGCCCAGTCCATCGCCTTTCGCACCGTGGCAAATACCGCAGTGAACATCATACAACTCCTTGCCCTTTGCCAAACCCGCTTCCGTAATCGGGAATGGATTTGCAACAATTTCGTTGCTGGCGCGGGTGCGCTCGTCCTCATTGTCGCCATAGTGATAAGGCACGTGACCATTTATCGGAATGGCAATTGCGTTCAGCCGGTCGCCGCCCCGAAGCATGTTGTGCACCCCTTCGTACCCGGCGGCATCAGAAGCCTGATAAGCCGTGTAGCCTCGCGGAATCGTTCCTTTCACCGGCAGGCGCGGATTGGACAAATCCTTCAGCTTGAAGGTACTTTCCTCATCCCAGGTATTCAGATAATAATACGTATAAACATTGCTTTCGTAAGCAATCGAGTGGGCCATGTCGGGCATGTACTCGTGCCCCGTCGAATTCCCCCCCGCCGGGCTGCAGGAATACAGAATGACAACTGCCGCGACAACTACCAATATATTTTTTAAATGCTTCATTTCACTTTATTTGAAAAATGGCTTACTGCTTAAATCGTTTTCGTATTCACCTCCGAGGCGCTGGTTTCCGAAAAGAAAGCCTTCAGCTTATCCAATGCGGAAGCCTCCATATCCGTTACGTCAAATGCCATACAGAATTTATCATCCGTAATGCGGTCATCCAGCATAGGCTTGGTGATACCGGGCGCCTGACCATTCACGGTGTAAAATGCCACCACCATACCAATGGAAGCAAACAGTACCGTCAACTCAAACGTGATCGGAATAAATGCCGGCGCTGAAAAATACGGCTTTCCGCCGAAAATAATCGGCCAGTCGCGGGTAAACACCCAGGTCATAAACAAGAATGCCGTGAGCGTACCCAATGCACCGAAAACAAACCCGGCAACGTGCAGGCGGCTTTCCGACAGGTGCAGCGCGTGATCCAGGCCGTGCACCGGGAAAGGTGTATAAACATCCATGATATCCAAGTGATCGCTCTGGGCTTTTTTGACGGCTTTCATGAGGATTTCCTCGTCATCGTACAAGCCGTAGAGCACTTCTTTATTTTCGTTAGCCATGATGTTTTATGCTTGATTGAAATTTTCAAAATTAATTGTAACCACTAATGCGCTTCACCCGCCGTTGTTTTTACTTCTGCGTGGTGATGCTGCGCATTCGGACCAGTGTATTGATCACCCGCCGATTTCAGGATAGATTTCACCTCGGCGATTGCCACTACGGGCGCTACTCTTGCAAAAATCAGATAAAGCGTAAAGAACAAGCCCATCGTACCGATAAAAATCGATATTTCCACCCAGGTTGGCACGTAGTAGCTCCAGCTTGATGGCAAATAGTCGCGCGCAAGAGTGGTAGCAATAATCACAAAGCGCTCAAACCACATTCCGATGTTTACAAAAATAGACATCACGAACGTCACGGTAATATTGCGGCGCAAACTCTTGAACCAGAAAATCTGCGGTGAAAGCACGTTGCAGGACATCATGCCAATGTACGACCAGTAGTATGGCCCAAGCACCCGGTTGTAGAATGCGTATTGCTCGTACAAATAACCAGAATACCAGGCAATAAACAACTCCGTCAGGTAAGCTACCCCTACGATAGTACCCGTCACCAGAATGACTTTGTTCATACTCTCGATGTGCGACAGCGTAATGTATTCTTCCAGTTTGAATATCTTTCGGGTCATCAGCATCAGGGTTAGTACCATCGCAAACCCCGAGAAGATCGCCCCCGCCACGAAGTAGGGCGGGAAGATCGTCGTGTGCCAGCCGGGAATCACCGACGTGGCGAAGTCGAACGATACAATCGTGTGTACAGAAAGTACCAGCGGTGTTGCCAGACCGGCCAATACCAACGACAAGCTCTCGAAGCGTTGCCAGTGCTTGGCCGCGCCGGTCCATCCGAAGGAGAGTGCGTTGTAAATTTTCTTGCGTACCCCCTTAGCACGGTCACGCAGCGTGGCAAAGTCGGGCACCAGACCCGTGTACCAGAACAGGAGCGACACGGTGAAATAGGTCGAAATCGCAAAAACGTCCCAGAGCAGAGGCGAGTTGAAATTCACCCACAGCGGGCCGCGCGTATTCGGATACGGGAAGATGAAGAAACCCAACCAGAGACGCCCCATGTGAATGAGCGGAAACTGCCCGGCACACATTACCGCGAAGATGGTCATGGCTTCCGCCGCCCGGTTTACCCCGGTGCGCCACTTCTGGCGAAAAAGCAAGAGGATGGCGGAAATGAGCGTACCCGCATGACCGATACCGATCCACCAAACGAAATTGGTAATATCCCAACCCCAGCCAATGGTACGGTTCAAATCCCACGAGCCAATGCCGTAGAAAATCGTCCATACAACAGCAAAAACGTACAAGCCCAAACCCAGAACGGATACCGTAAAGGCAATCACCCACGCCAGACTCGGCACCCGCTCCGCAGGCGCGCAAATGTCTTCTGTGATCTGATGATAGGTTTTGCCGCCTTCTATTAATGGGTCTCTTATCGGAGAAACAACTGCACTCATGTTATTTTCTATTTATAGCAAACTTAGGTTTTGAATCAAATTTCATTTTAAGCATCCAAAGCTTCGCTGCGGTTGTTTACTTTCGCAGCGTAGAACACGCCCGGCTGTGTATTGATTTCTTCCAACACCAGGTAATTGAGCGGGTTCTCGATCTTACCGGCTACATCGCCGCTCTTGTTGTTGCGGTCACCGAAAGTAATCGCACCCGTCGGGCAAGCGGTCTGGCAAGCTGTGCGCACATCCGCATCCACCAATCCGCGACCTTCGCGCTTCGCCGTCAGCTTACCTTCCTGAATGCGCTGTACGCAGAAGCTGCACTTCTCAATCACACCACGCGAACGAACCGTTACATCCGGGTTCAGCACCATCCGCGTCAGGTTATCCGCCATGAAGGAGATTCCTTCTTCGGTTTTCAGGTTGCCGTCGTTATTGTAATTGTCATTCATACCGAAAATGTCGGCAGTCGTGTAATCCAGCCAGTTGAAACGGCGCACCTTGTAAGGACAGTTATTGGCGCAGTAGCGCGTACCGATACAGCGGTTGTAGGTCATCTGGTTCAAACCCTCTGAACTGTGGTTGGTTGCCGCTACCGGGCACACATTCTCACACGGCGCGTTATCGCAGTGCTGGCACATCATCGGCTGATAAACGACATTCGGATTTTCAAAATCACCGTAGAAATAACGATCAATGCGCAGCCAGGTCATTTCGTGGTGGCGCGCCACTTCCGTCTTTCCGACAACCGGGACGTTATTTTCCGCAACACAGGCCACCTGGCAGGCACCGCAGCCAATACAGGCGTTCAGATCAATATGCATTGCCCAGTGGTGTCCCTGGCCGTAAACATCTTTCAGATACGTATCGTAAGGATAGAGCGTATGGCTGTTCAGCGTTTGCGCTTCTTCCCGTTTTTCTTCGATGTGATGAATAAGTTCCGGCAATTCTTCGATATTGCCTTTGTAGATGATGGAGCGATCCACCAAACCTCCCTGAAAACCATCCGGGTTGAATGGATCACTCAACGTCGTAGCCGTCTTTTCATCCACATTGATCTTGTTGCCGGTGTCTTTACTGGTACCGGTTACCCCCATGGAGTGGTGGTATTGCACACAAGCGAAATGGTCATCCACCCCAATGACATTACCAACGTTTACATTGGTCGCGTAATATTGCGTATTGCCAAAATCATCAACCGTCAGCCACGGAAAAGCATTCGCACCTACCCCTGCACCCGGTCCTTTGCCGCTGTGGGCAGTGATCTCCCGCCCGTGCCCGATGGCAATGGAAAGGGTATCCGCCATTTGACCGAACTGGCGCACCGCCGTAGCGTTCACCTTTCTGCCGTTCACTTCCAATTCTACGATGTCCGCTTTGCCTTTACCTTCATTCTTATTCAGGTTCTTGAAAGCTGTGAAATCACTGCCGCCATCCCAGCCAATCGGAATAGCGAGGTAGTTGCCCCAAACCGTCCGGTTGATCGGATCGGGCATTTCCATCAGCCAGGGATTGTTGGCAAACTGCCCGGCACCCACATTCACCGTTTCAAAGAAAGAAATTTCCAGTTCTGCGTTGGAAGGCTTGCGAACGTTCGCTGCGGAAGCGCTCACATCGGCTACAAAGTCAAAAACTTTACCTTCATCCGGTAGCTCAAGCAATCCGTCGTGCAGCGTATTGTCCCAGAAAGCCTGGAAAGTGGCGAAGTTATTCTGCCGCGGGAACATTTCCGTTTCCCAGTGCCATTTCAGGTATTCGTACATGGGTTGCTCCGCCTCCGCGTTCAGATTTTCACTTTCTGCCCAACGCAGCAGGCTTTCTTCCGCCTGGCGCGTATTGAATAACGGCGCAATCGTTGGTTGTATTAGGCTATAATGCCCAACTTTTGGCTGCGCATCGCCCCAGCTTTCGAGAAAGTGGTGCGTCGGCGTGATGTAATCGCACAGCAAGGCTGTTTCGTTTGGCGTGCCGGAGAAGGAAATTTTGGTACTTACCTTTTCCATGCCGACGCGGAAACGCTCGCTGTTTGGCAAATCCCACGCGGGGTTCGCGCCGTCCATCACGATCAGGGCATCCACGCGATCGCCGTTCATATCGCGAATCAGGCGTTGTACATCTTTATCCAATCCCTGACGCTGCAGAGAAGCATTTTTGAATTCGATCGTCGAACCGTAATTCTGGAGCATGTAGTTGATGCTGTTGACCAGAACTTGCTCGGCGGTATTGTTAGAAGCCGCAACCACGAGGGATGAACCACGGTGATTTGCCAGTTCCTGCGCTACTTTTTTGATTTTTTCTGTTTTGTCTGCTGCGAGGCTCGGTCCGCTGATCGTCGTGCCGCCCGCCATACCGGCAACAGCATTGTACAATGCGACGATAGCTGCACCTTGCTCGGAAGGTTTCACCATGATGCGATTATCCGCATTCGAGCCGGTGAGGCTCATGTGGCTTTCCACTTGAATGTGGCGGGACAATTTCGGATTTTTCGGATCTACCTTGCGCTTCTCGGCGTATTGCGCTGCGTATTCGATGGGCGAAATCCAGGTGCCCAGAAAATCAGCATCGAAGCTGACAATGACATCTGCCTTATCAAAGTGATAATTCGGAATCAGCCGCTGACCAAAACTCTGCTCATTGGCTTCCAGCATTGCCGCGCTGGAAATTGGATCGTACATCACCACCTCTGTGCCCGGATACTTAGCTTTGAATTCTTCGAGCACTTTCTTGGTCGTTGGACTCATAATGGTGTTAGCAACGATTCGGATGTTGTTCGCAGCGCCCAATTTCCCCATGATCTCCATGTCCGTCACTTCCCAACTCAAACCCTCGCCTGCCTTAGCGACCTTTCCGTCTTCCACTCTCGCCGGACTGGCGAAGCGGCTCGTGTCGTACAATCCCAAAACGCTTGCCTGCGCCCGCGCGCTGGTGCCACCCATGGTTACCTTCGACAAGCTGTTACCTTCAATTTTTATCGGACGTCCTTCGCGATTTTTTACCAGAATGGGGCAATAATCGCCACCTCGTACATACGTAGATGCGTAGTATGTAGCCACGCCCGGCACAATTTCATCCGGCTTGGATACGTAAGGAATTGCTCTTTTTACCGGAATTTCGCAACTGGCAGCAATAGTTGCCGCACCCAGTCCAAAACCCATATATTTTAAGAAATCGCGACGGGAAGCGCCGACTTCCATCGCGCGATCATCAGCCAACTGCTCCACGATGGGAAGCTCAACGAATTCCTGATTCGCCATTTCCTGATAGGACGGATCGTTCTTCAATTGCTCGACGCCTACCCAGATTTCGTTGTTTTTATTTTTCATCTTCGTTATGACTTCAGGTTTTACTATTGTTTTAAGTTTGATTACGACTAGCCGTTTGGATAAAGTGTGAAATTTTAATAGTGACACTTCTGGCATTCCAAACCGCCGATTTCCTCCACCGTCACCGCGTCGCGCTTGCCATTGGCAATTTCTTCGTGGTAGCGCGTGTAAGATTTGTAGTATTCATTATCGGCAAACTTCACCTCCGTTTGGCGGTGACAATTGATACACCAGCCCATCGAAAGTGGCGAGTATTGATAGACCACTTCCATTTCTTCAATCGGGCCGTGGCACGTCTGGCATTCCAGTTGGCCAACCGCTACGTGCTGGGAATGATTGAAGTAAACGTGATCCGGCATATTGTGAATACGTACCCATTCTATCGGACCATAGATGCGATCATCCTGCGTATCTTCATTCGTCAATGCCGCTACAATGCCCTGCCACTGCTCTTCGATCATTCGCTCGCCCTTGCGATCCAGTCCGCCGGTTTCCTGCACGTACGTATCGGCGATCCACTTTTTATAAATTTCCTCGATTTGCTCGCGGCTCATATTTTCGTAACCCTCAATGTAAGTATCTGAGCTCGGATCGTAACCGACCGAAGCATAAATCTTTGTCAATTCTGCCGTGCCATAATTAGAGCCAACTTTAATCGCTGTGTGACAATTCATACAGGTATTCGCCGCCGGAATATTGGAATGCTTGGAACGACGCGCTGCATCGTGGCAGTACTGGCAGTCGATTTGCTGCAGCCCCGCGTGCGTGGCGTGCGAGAATTTGATTGGTTGCTCCGGTTCATAACCTTGCTGACGCCCCAACGAAATGGCGTTGTTCACCGTCGTGTAGCCGCCCAGCACCACCAATGCGAAAATCACGAAACCAACCACGCCTTTGCTCGTCAGAATTTCCACCAGCGTCTTGCGGCGTGCCGGCGCTTCGCCTTCGCGCGCCTGGATGATGTAGTTCAGGTTGGAAAGAATCCTTGCCAATACCACTGCCAGAATCGCCAGTATCAGTGCCAGTGCGATAAACAATGGTATGTTGTTAGGCTCTTCCTTCTGTACCTCTACGACAGGACCTCCCCCCGTATCCTTTTTGCCATAGACACCTGTATGAACCCCGTCGATATACCCCAGAATATTGGCAATTTCCTGGTCGGTAAGGTTGGTGAAGTTCTGCATGATAGCACCATTCCACTCCTTGTAAACTTCGTTGGCTCTGGGATGACCAGAAGCGACCATTGCCTGGGAATTGCGAATCCAGGCGTAAAGATCAGATAGTGGATAATCCGACCAGCGCTCTTCCACGCCGCCCAGCGCCGGACCGGTGAGGTCGGTTTTCATGTCCCGGGCATGACAGGTTGCGCAGTTGTTTCTGAACAATGTTTCCCCGGCAGCCAGGTCCGGCTCGCCTGCTCCTTCCTGCGCCGCCAGGCTCAACGGCAGCGCGAATATGATTAGCAATGAAACAATCCTGAAAATTGAAGATTGAAACGTCATAATATCGTGTATGTTATAGATTCTTAAACACAGCGAATTTTCGATGTTTGCGCAAAGATAAAATTCGTTACACTACTTTAACAAAAAAACTTAAAAACCGATAACTATTTAGATCGTGTCTAAATTACTGACTTTTCTGTGACAATTTATAAAAAAGTGCCCCTTTTCGTGAACAAAGCAAGGGTACTTTCGTTTTTATCTGCCTTTTAGCATTTTAACAAAATGATATTTTAACTTTATCACTTTCCGCAAATTAAATCGCCACCGGCGCTTTGATGTGCGGGTGCGGGTCGTAATTCTTCAACTTGAAATCTTCGAACTGAAAAGCGAAAATATCCTGTACATTAGGGTTGATTTCCATTTGCGGCAGCGGTCGCGGCTCGCGCGTAAGTTGCAGTTTTGCCTGCTCCAGGTGATTGCTGTACAGATGTACGTCGCCAAATGTATGCACAAATTCGCCAATTTCCAAATCGCAAACCTGCGCCATCATCATCGTCAGCAAGGCATAGGAAGCAATATTGAACGGAACGCCGAGAAAAACATCCGCCGAGCGCTGGTAAAGCTGGCACGAAAGCTTACCCTCCGCTACGTAAAATTGAAACAAGGCATGGCAAGGCAAGAGCGCCATTCTGGGCAAATCCGCCACGTTCCAGGCACTGACGAGGATGCGCCGCGAGTCAGGATTGGTTTTCAACATGTGCACCGCCTGCTCGATCTGGTTCACCGCTCCCCCATCCGGGGTCTGCCAGTGGATCCATTGTTTGCCATAGACCGGCCCCAGGTCGCCATTTTCATCCGCCCACTCGTCCCAGATGGAAACACCATTTTCGTTCAAATACTGAATATTCGTATCGCCTTTGAGAAACCAAAGCAACTCATGAATGATAGAGCGCAAGTGCAGTTTTTTGGTCGTCACTAATGGAAAACCCTCGCTCAGATCAAATCGCATCTGATAGCCAAACACGCTGATGGTGCCCGTGCCCGTGCGATCGGATTTTTGCACGCCGTTGTCGAGGATATGTTGGAGAAGATCGTGGTATTGTTTCATAGTTTGACGGTTTAACGGTGTATCGCCACATTGGCAAATTGGCACATTTAATTGTCGAATTTACAAAACTACAAACATTTTTCAGCGTT
>CAZFBU010000067.1:21633-22825 GCA_964517175.1 uncultured Saprospiraceae bacterium | reverse complement strand
ACCTTGTTACTTGGATTCCTTGGTGGATTTCTTACCGTCAAAGTTTTAGAAAAGACCCCAAAAGAATAGATTTTGAAAATATTCAGATTTCTCCCCAAAACACAAATTCCGCCGGACCACACAGCCAGATATTTCGGAATCCCCTTGCTGCCGGCTCGAGGCGTACCTCCAGGCTGCCGCCCTTCGCCCGGATGGGAATGCGGGTATGCTGCTTGTCCTCCGCTTGTAAATACCAGGCAATGGCTGCTGCCGTCACGCCCGTGCCGCACGAAAGCGTCTCATCCTCCACGCCGCGCTCGTAAGTGGCTACGGCAATACCACTGGCATCGGGCTGCACGAAATTGACGTTGGTACCCATTTCTGCGAACCGAGCTGAATTGCGAATAGCTCTTCCCTCGCCTACCACGTCGAAGGTCTCGACATCCTCCACAAAAGTCACATAATGGGGCGAACCGGTGTTCAGGTAGAAAAAATCCGTACCCGATTCCACTTCGGGTACATCGACCATTTTCAATTCTACCCAGCCATCTGGACGGATCAATGCCTCGTGCTTCCCGTCAATCGCCAGGAAACGCGCCCGATCCGTGATAATGCCCAGTTGTTTGGCGAAAGCCACTATACAGCGCCCACCGTTGCCGCACATAGAGCTTTCGCGCCCGTCAGCATTGAAATAGATCATTTCAAAGTCGTGATCGGGGTGCTTTTGCAGCAAAATCAGTCCATCGGCGCCAATGCCAAAGCGGCGGTCGCAGAGCCGGGCAATCTTGCCGGTATCCTGGCGCGTCAGGTGTTGTGTTTCGCGCTGATCGACCATCACGAAGTCATTGCCGGTACCCTGGTATTTGTAAAATTTCATTTTGTTGTTTTTTGTTGCAGGCTATCTTTTGCTTTTGTTCGGGTGGTATCTTCTTTTACGATCGGGTCCATTTGTATTTGAGATGGATCGTAGGGAATGCCCAGCATCCAGTGGCGTACGGCGATCAAACCGATAAAAAACAGGATGATGCCCAGGCTGATGTAGGAAAATTTCCAGCCCCACATATTGCCGACGTATTGAAAAGGATGCTCTTCGTGTTCTTCTGGTGTTCGTTTGTCTTTATCTTCCATAACCGTGTAGTTTTGACGACAAATCTAATATCTTTATCCTTACAAAAACAACGCATTCTGGTACGACTGTGTTTTCGATGTTAAA
>CAZFBU010000067.1:0-21533 GCA_964517175.1 uncultured Saprospiraceae bacterium | reverse complement strand
GACGGCAGCTTCCGGCAAATGCTCAACATCAGCCGCCCGATGGAAGTGCGCATCGGCGGAAATACTGGCTGCTCCGCTATTTTGCTGCCCGGCAAAACCCTGCACCTCGCCCCCGGCAAAGATAAGCAGACCGTCCGTCCCATTGCACTTGCCGATAGCCTGCACCAGGCGCTGTACATCACGTTCAATCAGTTCCTCAGCGCTGCCAGCGACTTGTTTTTTGTGCATGGTACACCCGCACAGGTCTGGCAGGCGGTGGACTCCTTCCGGCAAGTCAGGGCACGCCAGATCGACGCACAGCGAGCGTCTCTTTCCGAAGACGAACGCCGGATTTTACAACATCGCAACGCGGCTACCCTGTACGCTTTCGCGCTGAGCTACGGGCGCACGATGAAGTCAATTCCTGCTACGGATTCCTATTACGATTTTATTGAGCAGATCAATCCAACCGACAGCACGTACCGCTTCTCACCCATTGCCCTGCTGTATCGGCTGGAAACGGCTTACTTGCGCAGACACGGCGAAATTGCCCGCACGGAGGACTTCGTGGATGCCATCGAAGCAGCCGTACCCGACCCGGATCTGGCGCATTGGTACAAGGCAATTTATCTCAAAGAAAGGCTGAACAATCCGTTTTACTGGCGTTCTCATCCTGCTCTGGCACCCGAAACGCTGGGTGAACTCGAAATTCGCTTTGTCACCGAGCGCAATCCTTACCAGCATTTGTATCATCATCTTGCCACTCGTTTTTATCAGACGCTGAGCGGGCAGTCCGTTCCCGATTTTCGGGCGCTTGACGCAAATGAGCAAGAAGTCAAATTGAGCGATTTTCGGGGCAAAACAGTCGTTATTGATACCTGGGCAACCTGGTGCGGCCCCTGCCTTCAGCAAAAACCAACCCTGCTCAGCACCCTGGCAGAACTGACTTCGGAAGGCGAATTGCAACTGCTGTTCGTCAGTGTCGATCAGCATAAAAAACAATGGAGGAAATTCATCAACGACGATCAGATTCCGGCTTTCGCCAAACACCTCTACCTGCCGGAGGGCTTTGCGAGTGAGTTCGCGGGGCAGCTTTCCATCAACACCATTCCGCGTTATATCATTATTGACGCCGAAGGCAATTTTGTCAATGCGGAAGCCCCATCGCCCGGGCTGGAGCTTCAGGAACAGGTGCGCCGTGCGCTCGGGCATTAGAGATGCCGGGTTTTGCCGAAGCAAACCGGGTTTTTGTCGGAATGATCGAAATTAATTTCGTTAAACTTACGTTCTTTCCTCGTGTTGTTTTAAATTAGTTGATTATTGAAACCAAACACAGCGCAAAAACCTTCAAATCGTATGAAGCAATACATTCTGGTAGCGGCAAGTTCTTTACTCAGCGCCGTGCTTACTGTTTTCATCTACCGTGCGCTTGAAGAGCCGCAGCAGATAGTCATCCGCGAACCTTCGCCGGCTACCTACGCCACGATGGGGCAGGATCCGCTGTCTGATATTCCACTGCGAACCTTCTTGTCATCAGCACCTACGAATTTTATTGCTTCCGCCGAATCGGTAACCTCGGCAGTGGTCAATATTAAAACGATACAATCCAATGGCGGGTTCGACTTTTGGGGCAGCGGTTCCTACGGCACTTCCTCTGGCTCCGGCGTCATTATTTCGCCCGACGGCTATATTGTAACCAATAACCATGTAATTGACAATGGTGCAAAAATTAACGTAACACTGAACGACAAGCGGGAATTCAAGGCAGATCTCATCGGCATTGATCCCAGCACCGACCTGGCGCTCATCAAGGTAGAATCGGAATCCCTGCCACATATTCGGCTTGGCAATTCGGATTCGCTGCGCGTAGGCGAATGGGTACTTGCTGTTGGCAATCCTTTCAACCTCGAGTCCACCGTGACGGCGGGCATCGTCAGCGCAAAGGGGCGCAGCATTGACATTCTGGAGGGGCAGGACAGGATTGAGTCTTTCATCCAAACGGATGCGGCGGTGAACCCCGGCAACAGCGGCGGCGCGCTGGTCAATACCAACGGCGAACTTGTCGGCATCAACACCGCCATCATCACCCGCTCCGGGCGTTACGAAGGCTATTCTTTCGCCGTGCCGTCCAATTTGGTGCGCAAAGTTGTGAAAGACTTGCGCGACTACGGCGTGGTACAGCGGGGTATGCTGGGCGTTTTTATTGATAACATGACCAGTCAGCGCGCCGAAGAACTCGGGCTGGACAAGGTGGAGGGCATTTTCATTACGCGGGTGACGCCGGGCGGCGGTGCCGATGATGCAGGCCTGCGCCGAGGCGATGTGATCATTGGCATTAATGGCACCAAGACCAGCACCGTTCCGGAAATGCAGGAGCAGGTGGGGCGCTATCGGCCAGGCAATACCATTTCGGTGGAATACATCCGCGATGGCGAGCGCAAATCGGCGAAAGTCGTTCTGAAAAACAAGAGCAACAACACGACGTTGCTGGCTGCCAAAGATGAGGATTTGTTGAAGAACCTGGGCGTTGAACTGCAGAATCTGACCAAAGAAGAAGAGGCGCGGCTCGGCAAAGTCGGCGTGCGGGTGTTGAGCATCTATCGCGGCAGCAAGATTGAGCGCACCAATATGGACCCGGGCTTTATCATTACTAAAATCGGCGAGCAGCGCGTGAAAAACATCGAGGATGTAATCAATGTCCTGAAAGAGGCGCAGGGCAAAATTATGCTCGAAGGTTTTTATGAAGAATATCCGGGCGAGTATTATTACGCCTTTGCAATGGATTCCTAAGCGAATCAGAATCATTGCGGAAGACCAGATGCTTGGTAATGCGTCTGGTCTTTTATATTTTGGGCAATCAAAAATGGGGATGATGAAACAAAAAAAAGTTTGTGTAATCGGCGCAGGGCCTTCGGGCATCACAGCTTTGAAAAACCTGTTGGATGAAGGTATAGAGGCAGTCGCTTTTGATCGCAACCAGGAAGTGGGGGGGCAACTGGATATTTTCGGAAACGGAAAGCCATTCCAGTGTATTTGAAACCACGCATATCATCAGCTCTAAAACGCTCTCGCAGTACGAGGATTTTACTTTCGAGGATTTTGATAAAACAGTGGCGGATTACCCCTCGCACGACGAGCTAAGGCGCTATTTTTAGGCGTATGCCCGGCATTTTTCATTCGATGGTGCACCAGGGAGGGATGGGCGGATTCTACCGCCCCCGATCCAATGAATCATTGATTCGCTAAATAAGTGGGATAATCCATCCGATGTAAGTTGTTTTCAAAGTATTGAATGGTTTTTGCAGCACGCCCGAGCCGCCCTTTGCTCCTGCATGTAGGGACTGATGTTGAACAAGCTCCCTTTCATCCCCTTCTCATTTTTGTGACTCACTTCGATCTGACCGTATCGGCTCAGGACTTTTTTTTTGACGATGATCGCCCGGCAAAGCTCCCAGGCTTTGTTTCAATAGTTCCTTGCCGAAATTTACCAACATCGCATCCAGTTGTTTTTCATGTTCATACAGCGTGGAAGTCGCTTTGATCTTTTCTATTTTTTCCCATTGTGCCTCGCACAGGGCTATGTACTCTGATTTTGTCATCTTTTTTCTTTTTTTGCTAATTTAGCGAAATTTTGAAATGCACCCAGATCAAACGGAAAAAGAAACCGCGAAGTCTGCATTAACTAAAAATAAATTTCTCTTAATAAGCCAGCAACTTTCCGATTGCGGCTGCCACTTTTTCAATGCTCGGGATCATCGTCTTTTCCAGCGTTTCGTTCAGCGGAATGGCGGGCATATTTTCCGAACCGATGGTGCGCACCGGAGCGTCGAGTTGCTCGAAGCAATTTTCCTGAATGCGCGCGGCGACGCTTTGCGCGAAGGTGTTATTCACTGGTTCTTCCGTGACCACCAGCACTTTACCGTGCTTCTTCGCCGCTGCAAAAATCAGCTCTTCATCCAAAGGATAG
The DNA here is from genome assembly GCA_964517175.1 of uncultured Saprospiraceae bacterium. GTDB lineage: Bacteria > Bacteroidota > Bacteroidia > Chitinophagales > Saprospiraceae > JADJNW01. Next base: position 17,587 of record CAZFBU010000067.1, on the reverse strand, counting down.
AGCGTTCGCAAATCCAGTACTTCGATTTTTCCATCAAATTCTTTCGCCGCATGCAGCGCCCAATGCACGCCCATGCCGTAAGTGACCACCAGCAGCGATTCGCCATTTTCCACTTTTTCCTCATTTGCCGCTAAGGCAATGCGCCCCTTTCCAAACGGAATGACATAATCCTTATCCGGCTCAATGGTGCGGGCTGCCTCCGTTCCGCGCACTTTCGACCAGTACAGACCCTTGTGCTCAAAAATAACCACCGGATTCGGATCGTAATAGGCGGATTTCAGCAAGCCTTTCAAGTCAGCGCCAGTACTGGGGTAGGCAATTTTGATGCCGCGAATATTTGCCACCACCGATTCAACGCTGGAAGAATGATACGGTCCACCGCTGCCGTACGCGCCGATGGGCACGCGCAGGATCATGCTCACCGGATACTTGCCATTGCTCAGGTAGCAGGAACGACTCACTTCGGTGAATAGTTGGTTCAGCCCCGGCCAGATATAGTCCGCAAACTGCACCTCCACGATCGGTTTCAAACCCACCGCCGACATGCCCACCGTGCTGCCCACGATAAACGCCTCCTGAATGGGGGTATTGAAAACCCGGTGGTCGCCGAATTTCTTCGCCAGCGTCGCCGCTTCCCGGAAAACGCCGCCGAGCCTGCCGCCCACATCCTGACCGTAGAGCAGGCACTCGGGGTGTTCTTTCATCAATTCTTCAATAGCAAACAGGGCGCTGTCCACCATCACGGTTGGCTCTTTGTGTGCCGGTTCGCGCTCGCCGCACTCCTCGGTGATGGGCGTCGGTGCAAAATCGTGGGTGAATAAATCTTCCGGGCGCGGGTCTTCGGCAGCTTTGGCTTCCGCAAAATCCTGCTCGACCAGTTTGCGCGCTTCTTGTTCTATCTTGGCAAGTTCCTTTTCGGAAATGCCTTTATCCAGCAGTTGTTGCCGGAAAACCGGGTAGGGATCGCGCTCCTGGTGTTCTTCCAGGTCATCGCGATACCACTCCTTGCGTACGCCGCTGGTGTGGTGGTTGAGCAGGGGTACTCGCGCGTGCACCAGAAAGGGGCGGCGCTCCTTGCGAATGGTTCTGAGCACATCGCGGAGGGTGGTGTAGCATTCCAGAAAATTGCTGCCATTGATGCTGCGCACTTCGATGCCCTTGAAGCCCTTCGCATACTCAGATGCGTCCTGGGCGCGGGTTTCGGCGGCATTCGCAGAAATGTCCCAGTCATTATCCTGCACCAGATACAAAATCGGGAATTGCTTGAGTGCCGCCATTTGCAAGGCTTCGGCCACTTCGCCTTCCGTCACCGAAGCATCGCCGAGCGAACAGACCACGACGGGCTTGTCATTGCCATAATCTTCGCCCATTTTCATGGTTTCCAGATACTGAACGCCCATTGCCACGCCCGTCGTCGGAATGGCTTGCATGCCAGTAGCCGAAGATTGGTGCGGAATTTTGGGTTTGTCATCATCCTTCAAACTCGGATGCGAATAGTAGGTGCGGCCGCCGGAAAATGGATCGTCGCGCTTAGCCAGGAGTTGTAGCATCAGATCGTACGGGCGCATGCCGATGCCCAAAAGCATGGCGTCATCGCGGTAGTAAGGCGCTACCCAGTCCTGCGGGAGTAGCTGCATGGCGGCTGCCAGTTGAATGGCTTCGTGCCCGCGGGAAGTGGCGTGTACGTATTTGGAAACAAATTTGAAATTTTCTTCATACAAATCCGTCATGGATTTGGCAGTTGCCATCAAGCGGAAGGCCTCCAGCAGTGTCTTTTTTGCAATTTGAGTTCTGGTTTTCACCATTTTTGGTCAGGATTTTATGGTATTGCGCAACAATAGGAAAATGAGAGAATTTTTCCAAGAAAAACCCAATCGTAGTTAGATATAATTTGGTATTTGGCATTGCCATTTGGCTCGAACAAAACTTTTGATAACTATTAAAACAAACTGCAAATAACGAACAATTGTTCGTTTGAACAGCCACAAATGCCCTCTTTTTGCGTAGAAAATTTGGTGGTTGGTAGGTTTATGGCTCCTGCCAGACAACCTCGCCTTCTTTGTTGATATACGCCCATTTCCCATGCTGTTCTACCCAGGCTAAGCTATCGCGGAAGGGCGCAACGGCGTCGAACTGCGGCTCAATGATTATACTTTCGTTTTTGTTTACAAATCCCCAGCGGCTGCCCGTCTGCACCGGTGCTAAACCCTCGCTGAAAATGCCCGCATCGGCAAAGCGATTCGGAATGATAAATTCATCTTTTGTATTGATGAAGCCAAAAGCGCCATCCAACTGCACGGGGGCGAGGCCTTCGCTGAAGTCGCCGACAGATTGGTAGCGCGGGGGGATCGGAATGTTACCGGAAGTATGCACAAAGCCGTATTTCCCATCCCGGCGGATGGTGGCCATCTGCTCGGCAAATTCGCCGAAAGGCTCGTCGTCGGGAATGTCGAACTGCGGTTCCAGCAGCACTTCGCTGAAGCGATGCGCCAGCCCCCACTGTTTTCCCAGCGTAATCACTGCCACATCTCCCTGGAAGGGGCGGCACTGGTCAAATGGCAGTACCATCACCTGCGCGCCGGCGGGGTCGATGTACGCCCAGTATTCGTCCAGTTGCACCGGTGCCAGCCCACTGGCAAAAGCATCGGCGAAGACGAATTGGGGTTGGATGGCAAAATTGCCCTCCGGATTGATGTAACCCCAGCGACCGTTGAGGCGCACCGGAGCCAGGGATTCCCGGAAGTTCCCGGCTGCTTCAAATTGCGGTTCGATTGCCAGGTTGCCAATCGGGTCGAGAAAACCCCAAAGCCGAACGAGTTGTACCGGTGCCAGTCCTTCCTCGAAGTAGCCTACGTAATTGAACATCCGCTTCAGCAACAGCCGCCCAAGCTTATCCATAGGCACCATCTTTTCATTCAGGCGTACGCGCGTGTAGCCATTGTAGAAATCTTCCGCTTCCAGAAACTGCGGCTCGATGACGATCTGACCCGCTGCATTGATAAAGCCATAACGCCCTGCTTCGCGAATGCGAAAGAGTGGCTGGTTTGGGTCAAACGCGTGGTTGTCTGAGCCATTACCCTGGAACAGAGAGAGCTGACTTTCTGCCTGCCGATATGTGTGCGACTTTGCCATGGTATGCGAAGATAAGTTTTTTGGACAATTGCAAGCGTAAGTAATGGGAGATTGTCACAAAGTGATGCTCCGCGAGCGTCATCCGGACCTTCGGCGTTCATCAGGGTAACTTTCATCCGTGCTGGGGTAGATCGGTGGAGGCGATGCTTAGATTTCGTAAATCGCCTCCACCGATTTGACCCACTACCCAGAAATCTTTGCAGCAAAAATAAAATCACTGGTTGGCAGATGACCGCTGCGCAAAATCCTTTGCGAAATAGGTGATGATCACATCCGCGCCTGCCCGCCGGATGCTGAGGAGGGTTTCCGGCATGGCTTGTTCGTAGTGGAGCCAGCCGTTCCGGCAAGCCGCCAGGAGCATGGCACATTCGCCGCTGACGTGGTAGGCCGCAATCGGCAGCTCGAAGTTTTCTTTCAATAAATGAATGATATCCAGATAGTTAACTGCCGGTTTCACCATGAGATAATCCGCGCCCTCCAGGGTATCCAGTTCCGCTTCGATGAGGGCTTCGCGCTTGTTGGCCGGATTCATCTGGTAGGTTTTCTTGTCTTTGGGTACATCCGCCAATTCCTTTGGGGCGGAGTCCAGCGCTTCGCGGAAAGGCCCGTAGAAGGCGCTGGCGTATTTCGCCGTGTAAGACATGATGCCGGTATTGGTAAAGCCCACCTCATCGAGTGCCTCGCGCATGATACCCACGCGACCATCCATCATATCCGAAGGGCCGAGGATATCGAAACCCGCCTGCGCCTGTGCGAGCGCCATTTTTGCAAGGATGGGCAAGGTTTTGTCATTGTCGATCTTGCCGTTTTCCACGAAGCCATCGTGCCCGTCCGAATTGTACGGATCCATCGCTACATCGCTGATGAGGCAGGTTTCCGGGAAGCGTTTTTTGATTTCGCGGGCTGTTTTCAGATAAAAATTATCGGGATGATAGCTGTAGCTGGCGGTTTTGTTTTTGAGTTGATCCTCCACAGCAGGAAAAGCGATGAAGTTGGTAACACCCAGCTTCAGGCAGGCTTCCACTTCCCGCAGCACCGTATCTGGCGAGAAGCGAAATGTTCCCGGCAGGGACGCTACTTCGGTTTTGATGTTTTGCCCATCTACGAGAAAGAGCGGCTGCACGAGGTGAGCCGTAGTAAGGTGTGTTTCCTGCGCCAGGCCGCGTACTGCCGCCGACACGCGATTTCTTCGGGGTCGTCTGTTCATGGTGAATCGTGTTTTAGTCGATTGTGTTTGGTTTATACTTTCATTTTTATAATCCGACCTTCCTTATCAACCCTTCCGCCGAAGGCGGATAAATCAACCTTTCAACCTTTTAACCTTTCAACCTTTCAACCCTTCAACCTTTCATCCCCTTTCAAATTCTTCCTTTTCGGTATCGGATCAAACCCATGCCCGCCCCACGGATGGCAGCGGCCGATGCGCTTCAGCCCCAGCCAGATACCTTTGAGCGGGCCCCATTCTTCGATCGCCTCAATCATGTAGTGCGAGCAGGTCGGTTGGTAGCGACACGTATTCGGCAGCAGGGGGGAAATAGCCAGTTGGTAAAACCGTACCGGCAGAATAAATATTTGCCGGAGCAACTTCTTCAAGCTCATGCTTCAATGTTTGCTTTACAAAATAAACAACAACAAAACGCTTTTCCAAGCCGAAAGGATGGGTAACCCGGAAATTTTACGCGGAGATGAGGATAGGCGAGGTATTGTCAGGTCTTCATCCGTCACAGTTTTTCCGTCCTTTTCAATTGTTCGGGCATCCGGAATTTGATGATGAAGGAAGAGATAATAGTGAGCACGCCAATGAGCAAAATGGCATATTCAATACCAAACAAATCGGCTATGATACCAGAAATAACCGCTCCGAAAGCATACCCCAAATCTCGCCAAAGGCGGAAAACGCCAATGCTTTCGGCGCGCTGCGCGGGGCTGGTTGCTGCGGCAATGGTGGAAAGGAAGGTGGGGTAAACCAGAGCGGTGCCGAAACCTAAAATGGCGGCAAGCGCAGCCAAAACATAAAAAGCGCTACTGTAAGGGATCAATAAAATCGCCAAACCTTGCAAAAGCATGCCCCAAAACAGCATGGCTTTTTTGGAATAATGATCCGACATTTTGCCCGTAAAAAGCTGCCCGATGCCCCAAACCGTCGGGTAAATAGCTGTGATGATGCCTATGTTTTCATTGTCGTATTGAAGCGATACCAGCAAAATTGGGAGCAACCCCCAGATCATGCCGTCATTCAGGTTGTTGATAAGCCCGGCCTGCGTTACAGAGCTCAGTGTTCGGTTGTTGAAAGTAGTTTCCAGAAATACATTGCCCAATGGCGTCGTACGGTCGGTTGTACTTTCTTTATGCACAAAAGCGCGCGTGTCTTTTACCCATAAGATTGTCAGTAGCAAACCAGTTATTGAAATGAAAATGCCAATATAAAAAGGATAAGGTGTGATACCATATTTGTCTGCAACATAACCCGTCAGAAATGCAACCAGCCCGACGGCGAAATATCCTGCGAACTCATTTAAGCCCATAGCAAAGCCCCGGTCTTTTTCGCCCACCAGGTCAATTTTCATCACAACGGTGCTGCTCCAGGCCAAGCCCTGGCTGGCACCCAACAGTACATTGGCGGCAATGACCCAACTCCAGCCCGGCGCGTAGATCAGCATGAATGGAATTGGTATGGCCAGCAACCAACCCAGCAGCAAGAGATTTTTACGGCCAAAACGGTTAGCGAGTCGGCCGGTATAATAATTTGCCAAAGCCTTTGTAATGCCAAAAGCAGTGATGAAGGAAAGTATCGCCGTTTTGGAAGCCACGCCAAACTCCAGTTCGGCAAACTGCGGAAAGATGGTGCGCTCCATGCCGATCATCCCGCCCACAAAGGCATTCACGATCACCAAAAGCGTGAATTGCTTCCAGTTTTCTTTCAGTCCGAGTTTTATGTTTTCTGTCATCGAAGTATAATATCAATTTCAACAGATAATGACGTATTGATAAGCGCTTTAAAAACTGATTTCCAAATTGGTATAAAGTGCTTGAATTGTTGATAATAAACATTTTGAACAATGCGATGAAAAATAAGGTTCGATTCGGTACAGAAACCCGGGTTTTCCGCAATCAGAAAGAAATTGAAGCAGAAAAGGACCACGCCGAGTACCAACGGAGCAAAAGAAAGCTGCGCGGAAGTTGGCGTCGGCGCTCAATTATCAACGGCTTGTTGCACCAACAGGCGGAATTTCCAGCCGGTGTCATTTCTCTTGGTGCCTTGCGTTTGTTTTAGGATGATGCCAATGAGTTGCTCCTGAGGATCAGCGAAATACTGCGTGTTGAAATAACCACCCCAATCGAAAGTGCCCGCGCTGCCAAGCCCGCCTTTTCGTTCGCCTGCTTCCTTCAGTCCGGCGAAAGCCAAGTCAAATTAAGAAGCGCCTTTGAAAAGGGAGGCATTTTGGTAAAAATTATTTCGACAGCGTCCAGACCCAGTTGCCGCTTTGGTCGAAATAGCCGATTTTGTCGCCCTGTTCTACCCGGAATATGCCATCGCCGGCGTAGCTGATGTATTCGTAGTGAGGCTTGACGATCAACTGCCCGTCGAGGCTGCTCAGGCCGGTGAAGCCTTCGATGCGTACTTTGGCGTAGCCGTTTTCAAAAGTTTCGATCTTGTCGTATTTGGGTGGAATGACTTCGATGCCCCGCCGATTGATGATGCCCCAGCGCCCGCTTACCTGCACCACCGCCACGCCATGCTGAAACTGCGTAGCCTGATCGTAGAAACCATTGTACAAATCGGCTTGCTCGGTGATGTAATAGAACCGGTATTCATTGTCGCGCACCAGCCCGCGCCCTTCGCTGAAGGTGAGCAGGCGGTTTACGCTCGGCTCAAGGACGAGGTTGCCCTGCAGGTCCACCAGCCCGGCGCGCCGAATGCCCTTATAAACTATGGCTTTGCCGCCGTCGAAGTCCTGGCAGCGACTAAACTCAAAGGGCACAACTTTGCTGCCGGTTTTGGTAATGTAACCGCAGGTGCCGTTCTGCTGCACAGCCGCCCGCCCTTCGTAAAAAGCAGAAGCCTTCGAGTACTCGCAGGGGATGACGAGCCGCCCGGTCACGTCGATATAACCATAGGTATCGGTCAGCTTCACTACCGCCAGGCCTTCCCGGAAGGGTTGAATTTCGTTATAGCCCTGTGTGGTTACGATTTGACCTTCCTGATTGATAACACTGTATTTCAGCCATTTTTTACCAGCGCTGGCAATTGCCAGTCCGTATTCATTGAAAGGCTCGATGGTGACATACTGCGGCTTAAGTACAAATTTTCCCTGCCGGTCGATAATGCCGTAATCGCCATTCACGACCACTCTGGCGATATCGCCTTCAAAATCGTGCGCCCGGTCGAATGTCGCAGCAATTACCGTTTGCTCTTCGTCGTTGATGTAGCCGTAGCCGTCGGGCGTGGCTACCCAGGTTAGTCCGTTTTTAAAGTTGCCGACTCTGGAGTATTTGAATTCGATAATAACGTTGCCCTGTTTGTCGATAAAACCCCAGGAGTTGCCGATTCTCGCCGCTGCCAGTCCTTCGCTGAAGTTGGATACCTCCCGGAAGCGGCAGGGGATGACCTCCAGCCCTTCGTCATTGACAAAGCCCCAGACGCCGTCGCGTTTCACCGCCAGCCGCCCTTCGCTAAACGAACCCAGTTCGTCATATACGGCATCCACCGCGAGTTGTCCGAGGGTATCAATCAGCCCGTATTTCGGAGTTTGGACGTAGAGCCGCAGGATGTTATTGCCGGTATTTTGCAGAAAATCGATACCGTCGTAGCGACAAGGCAGGAGCACATTGCCCCGCCGATCCACCATGCCCCATTTGTTTTCGTGCTCCACAATGCCAACGCCGTTTGTAAATGCTTTTGCGTAAGAATATCGGGGTGCGATGACCATAGTGCCGGTCGTATCCATATAGCCCCATTCGCAATCTTCGCAAATCAGCGTTGCTTCGCGCTGGAATAATTGATCGTATTCGGTATAATCCACAACGGTATGCCCGCTTTGCAAGCCATTGACATAATTGATAAGTTGCTCCAGTCCCCGGTCTTGTCGCATACTTCCGGAAAGCCGTCCGCGTACGCTCACCCGTGCCATTCCGTTGTGAAAAGCGCCAATAAAAGCATAATCTTTGCTGACAACTTTACCGATCCGGTCCACCAAGCCGTGTTTGCCATTGGAGAAGACACAGCGCGCCAGTTTGTTGCCATTGTAAAAATCCTCAAAGCGTACATCCCAGAATTCCAGGTCAGTAACGAGCAAACCGATGTCGTTTTTCACCAATCCATATACCATGTTGAAACGGTAGGTCGTGCGTTCAAATTCGTAGCGATTGGGCTGCTCAATTCCCACGAGGGTAAAATCCAGGTCGGGATATACCTGAACGTAAGTAAAACTGGGCTCCATCTGAATGCTGCCATCCTCTAGTTTGCGCAAGCCCCACCGGTCGTGTTCCGGGGAGTAGAACCACTCGAATTTATCCAGCACGTAGTTGTTGTTCGTTGGTTTTTGGGTGGATTTGGAAGCGGAAACTCCGCTGATGCGCAGTACAAAATGCTTCTCGAAACGGCTGTCGCCCACAAGCTCGCCAGCTTCGTTGAACTCCAGCATGGTCAGCGCTTCATCGCCTGATCCCTCCTGCTTGCGGGTGTAGGCCCGGGCGCGGTTGTCGGCTTCGATTTCTATGCGATCGTACTGAGGTGCAACCACTTCTTCGCCCTGGCGATTGACCAACCCAAACGCCTTGCCTCGCTTCACCAAACCGATGACGCCCCGCAACGGCGCAATGTAATCGTACTGAAAACGCGTCACCATCTGATCCTGCGCTTTTACGATGCCCCATTTACCGTTGAAGTTGACCCGAAACAGGTCATCGCTCAAGCTTTGTATTTCGTGATATTGTGGCTGGAGCACCGGCGTGCCGCACCAGTCAACCAACCCCAGTTGGCGATTTTTTTTAACCATGACGTACCGACGCGAAAAGGCGTAGTAGTCGTCGTAGTTGCCCTTTGTGATAATGCTGCTGCAAGCCAGGGAATAAACGTAAGAACGGTTTTCGGAAATGAGCTTGATGTACAGGTCGGAAATTTTGCTGTATGCTTCGTATTGAGGTGGTATGACCTTCAAACCATATTGGTCCACGGCTCCCCAGCGGTTGTTGGTTTTGTAAAAAATCAGACTGTCGTTGAAAAAGCTGATCTCACTGGCGGTGCCGGGTAAAATTTCCGTGCCGGTGGTGGCGAGCAGTCCCAGCTTATCGTCTTTGCGCGTGAGAAAGACGTTGTTTTTTTCCAGGCGAATATCGTCGTATTTCGGCTCGCTGATAAGTCGTCCGTACCGATCCACCAAGCCCCATTTTTCGTGTCGCCGAAACGCCAGGTAGTCGCTACTGAGCACCGAAACGCGATCATAACCAATGGGCAGCACGACTTTACCCTGCATATTGACCACCTGCCATCCGCCATCCGCCAGAACGGTAACAAGCAGGGAATCCAGCACTTTGAGGTCGTTGTAACGCGGCTGTACAATCTCTTTGCCGCTGCTGTCGAGCAAACCTACGCCCCCATTGCGCTGCATAATGGCATAGCCATATTGCTTGAACTCGCCGATGGCATCGTAAACCGGCTGCAATACCATTTGCCCGGACGTATCAATCAGTCCCCATTTTTTGTTCATCTTCACCGGGAAATACGGCTGTGCGCAGGCAACAACACCCCAAACACTGAGCAAGAACGTCATCCATCCTATCCTCATAAGCTCGATTGATATCTTTCTGGATTATTAGTAAAATAGCCTCCGTGTCGGTCTCCTCTGTTTGCAAGCCGTACGATTGTATTAACGAATTTTGCGATAGCAAATTATTCGCTTGCGGCTTTCTTCTGGTGGTGCGTCTTATTATTCGAACTACAAAAATAACAAAAATAACCTAAGTTATTCAAATTTTTATTATATGTGAATTTTTATAAAATATGCGGCAACGGTTTTCCGGGTTTTTACGGCAGCTTATCGCGAATGTCATCGTACAACAATTCAACCCAAAGGCGGTACATTTTGCCGGAAGGATGGAGGCGATCGGAGGCAACCAGGTCGGGTATCTGCAGCCCGTCGCGGGAAATGGGCGTAATGTCGAAATACGAAATGCCATAAGCTTTGGTAATTTCGCGATTGATGCGGTTGTACTCGTCTATCTCCCGGCTGATACGCTGCGGGTTGAGGTTTTGTCCAAAAGGCGTGTAAGCATAATCGGGAATGGACAGTACAAAAACGCGGCTGGTATCGCGATTGACCAACTGAATCGCGGTTTGCAGTAGTTCCGTGAATTCGGTTCGGTACAATTCAATCGGTTTGTTCTGGTATTGATTGTTCACACCAATCAGCAAAGAAACGAGATCGTACGAGCCGCGCAGCGGAGCTTGCTCAACGGCATCTTTGAGTTGCGTAGTTGTCCAGCCAGTACGCGCAATGATGGTCGGGTCGGGTATGCGGATGCTGTCTCTTTGCAGGCGTCGCACCAGTTGCACCGGATAGCGCTCCTCATAGCCTACGCTTTGCCCGATGGTGTAGGAATCGCCAAGCGCCAGATAATGCAGGGGTTCCGGCGGCTCGGGCGTTGTATCGGGCGATGTTGCGACGGTATCGACCACGATTTCTACCGGCTCGGTCATCAGGACACCATCTTCGCTGCAGGCGGTGGCGACGCCAAGCATCAGAATCGTAAAAATCAGGATTTTCATTCTCATGTCCATTGAAGCAATAAGCGGTGCAATTTGTTCATACACTCAACGGGAAGGTTTCGTACACCTCCCAGCGGGAGCCGTTGTGTTTCAGTAAAGTAATATCTTCTACTTCGAAGGCCCGCTCGTAGCTTCGTCGAGAAAACTTCGCCCAGGCGTCGGCAAATGTATGCCGCTGCAAATCCTTGTGCGCAATGGTCATGTGCGGATGAAAACCATCGTACGGGCGGTCGTTCTTCAGGCTCAGTGTTTGCTCCAGGCGCGCTTCCAGCAGATGCTGCAGGCGCTGAAGCATTTCGTTGTGTTTCACATCCACAAAAATAACGCGGGGAGCGAAGCAGTCGAAGTTTTTCAATTCAACCGGAAATCTTTCCTCGTCGGCGGCAAAGGCGTCCAGTACTTCCGTCAGTTCGGGGGTGCGCTCCGGCATCCATTTGAACGGCGGAAAAAGCGTAATGTGCGGTGGCGACCTGAGGGCGTGCGAAGCGCTAAAGTTTTCCGCCAGGTATGTTTTGAATTTTGTAACTTCTTCCTGAATTTGCACATCCGGTAGAATGGCAATAAAAAACAACGACTTTTTCATCTTACAAAAATACAAACTTTACCGTGCCAAGAAGACAACTCCGTTTTGAAGAAGTACGCCTGGATTTTTCGAGCTACGAGCAGGAAATTCAGGCAAACCGGCATCCCATTGCTTTCCTGCTCGATGGGGTGGATGACCTGCGCAACATCGGCGCGCTGTTTCGCCTGGCGGATGGTACGAGAATTGAAAAAATCTATTCCCACCGCGTTGCGTTGAATCTGTTGGATAAAAAACTCCGCCGCGTTGCCCGCGCAACCGAGCAGCTTACGCCTTATGAATATTTGCCGGATATCGAAGCGGTGAAAAATTTGCGGCAAGCTAAGCCACTGATCGGGTTAGAATGGACGAACGATAGTGTGTTATATGCTGATTATCAAATGCCTATGGAAGGCTGCACCCTGGTGTTGGGGAATGAAGAAACCGGCATTTCCGATGAAGTACTGGCGGTTTTGAACGGAAGCATTCACATCCCGATGTACGGGGTAAAAACTTCGCTCAATGTGGCTATGGCGGCGGGCATTGTAACGTACGCGCTGCTGGAAAAAATCAAAACAAAATCCTGATTATCAAAGATCGATCACAGCGTATCGCTATTTTCTGCGTTGCCCGTTTGTTCCCGATTATTCATCAGGATGTAGAAAATAATCAATCCTAATCCGCCAAAGAGCAAGAGCATGGAAAAGCTGGCAATTTCTTCTTCCATAATACCGGCAAATTGCAGGAAACTGCCAAAAACCAACCCTAAGCCAGCCATCACGCCCACCAATCCATATTTCAGGGCGGTGCTGTGATCGCTTTTATCCTTTGGCTTTTTAAAAATGCTGGCATCTTTATTGGTTTCCATCAACGCCATGCGCTCGCGGTGGCGCGAGGTGTAGTGCATGTAAATCCACACAATAATGGCGGCATAAAAACCTGCTACTGAGATGATTGGAATGAAAAGCGCTATATCCGGCATTGCTTTAAATTTATAACCTGAATATTGAGAATCTGAAAAGCTTTGACGAGATGTGAAAAATTCTGGTTGCAAATTTTAAGAAAAAAATTATACTTGCAGAATGATTTTGTGTAAAATTCGAGTTCTCTGACATTCAAATACAAGAAATATGCTTCTAAAAATCAACCCGGATAATCCCGAAGGAAGAAAAATCAAGCAAGTTGCAGAAACGCTGGCCGCGGGCGGCGTCATTATTTATCCGACCGATACCGTGTATGGTTTGGGCTGTGATATTGCCAACAGCGACGCCGTGACGCGCATTTGCCGCATCCGGGGGCTGGAGCCGGAAAAAGCCATGCTTTCCTTCATCTGCAAAGATATCAGCCAGGTTTCGGAATACACGATGCCTATTGATAATCAAACCTTTAAGCTGATGAAGAAAAACCTGCCCGGCGCTTTTACCTTCGTGCTAAACAGCAATAATCAGGTGCCAAAAATGTTCAAAAATCGCAAGCGAACGGTGGGCGTGCGCATCCCCGATCACCAAATTCCGCTCGCTATTGTGGAGGCGCTCGGCCGCCCGATTCTGACTACTTCGCTCAAATCGGACGACGAGGTGATCGAATATTTTACCGATCCGCAGGATATTTACGAAGATTTCAAAAAAACCGTGGACATCGTCATTGACGGCGGCATCTGCGGCAACAGCCCCTCTACCATCGTCGATTGCACGGGCGATTTGCCGGAGATCATCCGCAAGGGCATCGGCGAACTGATACCATAAGCAGACAGCCTCCCGACAAAGAAATTGTTTTTACCTGTGGCAAATGCGGCTATCTTTGTGCCCAGTCACCATCGCAAAATTTTTAGCATGAAGGCACACGCACTTCCGGCGGTTATGCTTTTGCTTCTCGTGCAGAGCGCTTTTGCGCAAACCGGAGAAGGCATCATTCGCGGCAATGTTTATGACCGGCAAACCGGCGAGCCCGTCATTTTCGGCAACGTCCGTCTGGCGGAAACCAACTACGGAGAAACCACCGATATGAATGGTTTTTTTTCATTCAAAGTACCGCCCGGCGATTATACACTGGTGGCGAGTTATCTGGGCTACGACAGCCTGGCGGTGAATGTTTCTGTAAAAGCCAATCAAATTGTATATCAGCGCATTACGCTTCAGTCCAATGCAATCGAACTCAGTACCGTTGATGTTTCCGGCGCGCGGGAGCAGGCACGCTCCGACGTTCAGGTGTCGAAGGTGACGGTATCTGCCCAGCAAATCCGGGCGATTCCATCAACCGGTGGCGAAGCGGATATTGCACAATACCTGCCGGTGCTGCCGGGCATTATTGCCAGCGGCGACCAGGGCGGGCAGCTCTACATTCGGGGCGGGGCACCCATCCAGAACAAAATTCTGCTGGATGGCATGACGATTTACAATCCCTTTCACACCATTGGCTTTTTCTCGGTATTTGAAACCGAAACCATCCGCAGTGTGGACGTTTATACCGGCGGTTTCAATGCGGAATACGGCGGTCGAATTTCGGCAATTGTCGATATCAAAACCCGCGAAGGCGACAAGAAAAAATTTGGCGGTCTGGTTTCGGTCAGCCCTTTTCAATCGAAAGTATTGGTGGAGGGGCCGATCAAAAAGCTGAACGACGACGGAGGTGGCAGCATCTCTTACATTCTCACGGGCAAGCATTCTTACCTGGATGAAACTTCCAGGACTTTTTACAACTACGCTACCGACACCACCTTCTTTTCTTTTGCCCGGGGCGATACGAGTCTGGCGACGATCCGGGAGGATATTGGCTTGCCATACAGCTTCACCGACTTGTACGGAAAAGTTTCCTTCGTGGGTGATAATGGCAGCAAACTCAACCTTTTTGGCTTTAACTATGCCGATAATTTCGACTTTGTTGGTTTGGCTCGACTCAATTGGACGGCAACCGGTGGTGGGGGTAATTTTACCCTCATTCCGCCTAATTCCAGTACGATCATGGATGGCGCCATTTCCCTGACCAGCTACGACATCCGCCTGCAGGAAGCGGACGGCAACCCGCGCACCAGTGGCATTACCAGCTACACGGCTGCGCTGAATTTTACCGCTTTCGGCGCTGATAAGCAGGTGAATTATGGCTTTGAGTTCACCGGATTCAACACTGATTTTCGGTTTCGAAATTTTGCCGGCGTCACTTTTTCCCAGCGCGATTTCACCACTGAACTGGCGGGCTACGTGAAGTACAAACAGCAATTTGGCGACCTGATACTGGAGCCGGGGTTTCGGGCACACTACTACGCTTCCCAGTCTGCCGTTTCTTTGGAGCCGCGCCTGGGCGTGAAATACAATATCACGGACTTCCTGCGCTTCAAGTTCGCCGGTGGTTTGTACTCCCAGAATGTAATCAGCTCCGTCAACGAGCAGGATGTGGTGAATTTTTTTGTTGGTTTCCTCGCCGGGCCCGACCAAACCATCTTTGAGCCGGGCACCCGCAACGCCACCAAAGACCGGCTGCAGCGAGCATTTCACGGCATTGCTGGTTTGGAAATGGATGTCGCACAGCACATTACGATCAATCTCGAACCCTACTACAAGGGGTTCACGCAGCTCATTGGCATCAATCGCAATAAACTCAGTGCGCAAGATCCTGATTTTCAGGTGGAAACGGGAGAGGCTTATGGCATTGATCTTTCCTTCAAGCGAGAAACGCGCCAGACCTATCTGTGGGCAACGTATGCCTATGCTTTTGTCAATCGCGACGATGGCGAGCAGGTATATCCGACCGTTTTTGACCGGCGGCACAATGTAAATCTGCTGGCGACCTACACCTTTGGCAAAGCATTGCAGTGGGAGATGGGCCTGCGCTGGAATTTTGGCTCGGGTTTTCCGTTTACTCAGACTCAGGGCTTCTTCCAGCAAATTGCTTTCGACCAGGCTGTACTAACGGATGTGCTGACCGGCAATTTTGATCTGGGTACCATTCTGGCGGATCAGCGCAACGGCGGTCGTCTGCCGGATTATCATCGCCTGGACGCGTCGTTGAAACGCACGTTCACTTTCGCCAACCAAAGCCGACTGGAGGCGCTGCTGAGTGTTACCAATACTTACAACCGGGAGAATATTTTTTACGTGGATCGTATTACCAACAATCGCGTCAATCAGTTGCCGATTTTGCCGAGCTTGAGTTTGACATTTGGATTCTAGCAGCAGAAATAAAAAAAGTCATGCCTTCACTGAAGACACGACCTCCTTCATAAATTGAATTAGTATGAAAAAACTCTATTCCTTATTGAATCTATCCTAAAGAACTTCGTTTTTTTTAAAATGTTGCACGGAAGAAGTGTTAATACATTGAATTAACGACAAAATAACACTCGTTAACTACGAACGGGATTAGAAACTCGATGGAAAATAGCGCACTCGCCAGCAGAAAATGCAACAGGCTGATTATCAGCGCCGCATAAAATGCTGCCTTATAATACCAGAGCCAGTATTCGTACCACTTTTAGCATCTTTTACCATAAAGAAGATAAAATGGCAAAATTTGAAAATAAGACTTTCAGCGGGACGAAAAAATGCCTATCTTTGCATTCGCTTTAGATTAGAGGGGTGATTAGCTCAGTTGGTTTAGAGCGCTGCTTTGACAGAGCAGAGGTCAGCAGTTCGAATCTGCTATCACCCACATTCAATTTCGGGATGTAGCGCAGTCTGGTAGCGTGCACGTCTGGGGGGCGTGAGGTCGCTGGTTCGAATCCAGTCATCCCGACTTATATTTACATTACGGACTATTCTGCACGGCTGGGGGTCCCGCCCGAGGCGGGATGGTTCGAATTTAGTCAAACAGACCGCTGAAAATTAGGAAGTTGCGAAGTTTTATTGCAGCTCCTCTTTCTTTTGGTTAAAATATTTGGGTGGTTTTCTAATTGCCGACAATTCCGTGTTTTAAGGGAAGAGTCCGAAGAATCGAAGCGTTACTGCCCTTGATAATTCTCTTGCGCGCTTGGCATCGCTATGCAGATCAATATTTTCTTTTTTTTATGATTCAAAAAACTTCCGGTTCACCTGAGTTGTTGCCAAAGTAAATGCACTGATTATGAAGGTTTTAATGGTTTGCTTAGGCAACATTTGTCGTTCGCCACTGGCGGAGGGCATTCTGAAGCATAAAATTTTGGAAAAAGGATTGGATTGGCAGGTGGACTCCGCGGGCACAGGTTCCTGGCACATTGGTGAACTGCCCGATATTCGTTCAATCGCGACGGCCAGAAAATATGGCATTGATATTACCGACCAGCGGGCACGTCAACTGCGCGTGAGTGATCTGGAGCACTTTGATCTGATTCTGGCGATGGACCAGCAGAACCACCGGGATATTGTCAGAATGGCAACATCATCGAACCAAGCGGAAAAAGTGCAGCTGATTATGAATTTTGTACAACCTGAGAGCAATCAGGGCGTACCTGATCCTTATTGGGATGACGACGGCTTTGAGCACGTTTATCAGATGCTGGAGGAAGCCTGCGATCGGATAATCGTTAAACTTGATAACACGGTTTCTTCGTTACGATGACTGTTTCTTTTGAATTTCATCGAAATTGAGCAGGTCCATATTGTCGTCGCCCATTGCCATAGCGTAGATGCCCATTTGGGTCAGTTTTTTTACAATGTTATCGGGAATACTCATGCTGGCAAAAATGACAATCAATTCCTTACTGCTGTAATCTGGAAAACAAGCCCTGAAATTTTCTATAATGCCAGGTATTGCACTGATGTATTCCATTCTAATGGTGCTTTTGCACTCCAATAGAAAAACTTTATTCTCTGTTTCCAACACGCCGTCAAATTCATATACGTCCTTCTTGTTACCAGGCTTTCTGACTCGCCAGCGCACCGCTCTGAGGATTTCTTCCTGCTCGCCGAAGGACTCCCGGGCTATGCGTGGCAAATTCGGTGCAGCAATATCCTCTGCAAAAGTACCCAGTTTGTTAGCCAAATCTCCCCATTTTTTGTTCATCTCTTTCCGTTCCCGACGAGATTCTTCGATGTCAGCTGTCACGAATTCCTTGAAGTCTTTCATCTCGTCTTTGAAGTCCTTCATCTCATCTTTGAAGTCCTTCATCTCGTCTTTGAAGTCCTTCATCTCATCTTTGAAGTCCTTCATCTCGTCTT
>CAZFBU010000066.1:0-23059 GCA_964517175.1 uncultured Saprospiraceae bacterium | reverse complement strand
TTTGGTCGTCTGTGGCGGAAGAAATCCCACCTTTGCTACAAAATTAAACCATAGCGCCCAGCTTTACAAAGTAATTGTATTGTTAAACAGAAATTGATCGGGAAGTAAGGTTCTTTTTTATTATCCAATTTTACAATATTACCAAATTGTTAAGTTTTCCCCGGTGCAATGCCATTTGAATAGATGCCGAGTTGTCAGAAGTTCGGGCAATTGACCCGGATGCGTCGCGACTTCGCCGGATGCGTGTAAATGAGCGACACCTCAAAAGCGCCGCGACCGTTATTCGCATTGGCAAGCGAGGAAGTGGTGATATCGTAGCTGAAGCCGAGGTTCCACTCCTCCAGTTCGAGGATGGCGGTTGCCGTGATGGCATCGAGCGCGAAGCCACTGTCCAGCTTGTTGACGACGTGCCCCCAGGCGCCGGCGCGCAGGGCTATTTCGCGCCACTCGCGGTTGGTATAACGGAAGTTCACACCACCGGTCGTACTCATCGATTGGTTCTGCCCCATGATGGCAATGGCAGGCAGCACGCTGAGTTCGTTGCCCAGCGGCAATTCGCCGCCCATGTGCCCAACCCAGCGCATGGGCAATTCGCTGGTTTGATCGAGGAAGGAAATATTGGGCGAATTCAGGTGAAACAAAGCGCCCCCCATGTAGAAGCTCTGGCGCTCATCAAACAGGGCATACCACATTACGCCGGCATTAAAATCGAGGTACAGGTCGGAGACATTGTTGATAAACGCCTCGCCGTTTGAATTATCAAAATTGATGGCTGCATTTGCCGCATCGTACTGATTGCTGAACCAAAGCCGGTTCCACTCAAACCCCTGCTGCCCGACGCCCAGTTGTGCGCCCGCCACCAGAAACTGATCGGTGGAAGAATAGCGGCCGCCGCCCAGTTGCTTGATTACCGAAGCGCTCACTGCACCGGTCTGGCGATTGAAATTGGAAATGCCCGCCGCGTCGCGCATGAGATTAACACCCAACCCGACAAAGCTGCCGCGCCCCACCGGCTGGCGATAGTCGAAACTGGCAGCGATGGTGCGAAAGGGATTGCTACCCAGCACGGCGTTGTACTGCTCCCGGTAGTTGGCAACTACCCGAAACTGCCCCTCGTGCACGCCGGTCATTGCCGGGTTTAAATTCAGGGGGGAAGCATAAAATTGTACAAAGCGCGGATCCTGGGCATCTGCGGTTTGAATGAACAAAAAAGAAAAAAGACATAAAATCAGATATGGTGTAAAGGTATTTTTCATAGTTGTTTTTTTTAAAATGTGGCGGAGCCTGAAAGCTCCGCCGTGACTGAAATTGGTTTTTGAGAAATACTAAACTATCGAATAAGAGTGGTTTGTCCGTTGAGTGTTTCGGTCATGCCGTCAATGTATTCTACTTCGGCGTACCAGATGTAAACGCCGGGCGTCATGGGTTCTCCCCGGAAAGTGCCGTCCCAGCCGGCGTTCTCATCGTTTACCATGAAATCACCGGTTTCAAACAACAACTCGCCCCAGCGATCATACACCCGGAACATGGTCACGCGGGTACCCTCCAGCCCGTGCACGCGAAGCAGGTCGTTCGTGCCATCATTATTTGGCGTAAAGCCGGTTGGCACATCCACGGTGCGAATTTTGCGCACCACAACGGTCACTCGGTCGGTCGCTTCGCAGCCTCGTTCGTCTATGCCATACAATTCGTAAATGATCATATCCTGCGGTTTGGCGATGACGCTCGTGCATTCAGAACAACTGAGTGTATTGCCATAAGGCGCTGACCAGACATAAGAGACGAACCCCTGTCCGTTCACCGAATTCGCAGCCAATTGCAGGCTGTCGCCCAACAAAATTGTGTACATTTTTTCACCGGCATCCACAACGAAAGCCGGCGGCTCTGCAACATCAATGCGATCCAGGTACGTGCAGCCGTTGGCATCTTGCACATAAACCTTGTAGGTATCGGCACGCAAGCCGATGAAATTGCTGTTGCTGGAGAAATTGCGATTATCCAGGCTATACTGATAAGGACCGGTGCCGCCCGCAGGCGCAACGCTGATGCTGCCATCGCGATCACCCGCACAGGAAGTCTGGGTGGCTTTAAGGGTAGCGGCGAGTCGATCCGGCTGTTGGATTTCGGTTGAAGCCAAGTGCTCACAGCCATTGGCATCCGTAATGGTAAGATCGTACATACCGGCCTGCAAATCATGCAACCCGGATTCGGTAACGCCATTCGACCAGAGGTAATCATAATCGGGAATGCCGCCTTTTGCTGTTGCGACAATAACGCCCTGATCTTCGCCGAAGCACAGGTTGTCTTTGGTTTCAAAAACGACCTGAAGTTGCGACGGTTGACTAATGGGTACGGAAGCCGCGCTTTGACACCCTTTTGCATCGGTCACCGTCACATTGTAATTGCCGGCGATCAGGTTGGTTGCCGTTTGTGTACGCTGATTTTTAGCATTTTGCCCCCATTGAAAAGTGAAGGTACTACCCTGCCCGACGAGTCTGGTAATGGAAGCGGAAGCATCATCGCTGCCAAAACAACGGGGTTCGGTAATTTCCACATCAAAGGATACCGGAGCAGGTTCCTCCAGCAGGCGAGCGCGCACGCCCTGGCAGCCCTGTCCATCCGTGGCGGTAACGGTGTAAGTAACGCCTCCGGCGAGACTTTCGATGGCATTGCCGGTTTGTCCGGTACTCCAGCGGAAAGTATAGTCATTTTCATTTGTGCCGGCGCCGCCGGTCACGATGTTGACGCCGAGCGCGCCGTCGTTATCGCCATTGCAGGTTGGCACTTTGACGATGAGGTTCATCGTAATTGGCTCCAAATCCTGCAATTTTATACTGCCGTTGGCGGTGCAGCCATTTCGGTCGGTAACGATAACCGAATAGGTTGTAGAATCCAAGTTGACTGCCGTTTGCCCGGTTTGTCCGTTGCTCCATTGGAAGGTGTAATCGGGTCCTGTGCCGCCAGATGGCAGCGCCGTGGCTTCGTTGCTTTGAGTCGCAAAACATCCGCGCAAAGACTGATCCAGCGAGACGCCCAGCGGTGTATCCGGCTCGCCAACGGAAATGACGGATTCGGCGACACAGCCATTGGCATCGGTGACACTCAGCGTGTAATTGCCTGCTGCCAGCCCGGCGACCGTAGGTCCGATTTGTCCATTGCTCCAGGCAAAGGAGAAATTGCCGACGCCTCCGGAGGGCGTTGCGGTAATCTGCCCATTGGCATCGCCAACGCAAAGCGCATCGGTCACTTGTGCATCGATGACGATCTGCTCGGGTTGTTCAACCGTTACATTTGCCACCGCAATACATCCCGCCGCATCAGTGACGACGACGTCGTAATCACCTGCTTGTAAAAATATAGCCGTTTGCTCAATTTGCCGCAGCGTATCACTCCATAAATAATTGTATGCCCCGACACCTCCGCTTACTTCTACGGTAGCCGTACCGGTATTATTGCCAAAGCAGTCAACCGGTGTGGAAGTAATGGATACGAGATCCAGTTCGCAAATAATAAAAACGCAGGTAGAGGAGCCGGTTTCGATATTGCAATTCAAATCAGCGCCGCCTGTAAATGCCCGGACATCCAGCGTGACGGTATCGAGATTTCGCAAACCGTCCACGATGTAGCGGGTTTCGTTAATGGGCCCCTGCCAGCCGGATGCCTGCCCGTTGATCGTTAAGTTTACCTCGTAACTTGCCACGCCGGGAATTGCCGTCCAGGTATAAGCCATAACCGTATCGCCCTGAATTTCACAGCTTACCGTCGGTGCAGGTGCATCCGGAATGACGTTGACATTAATCGTATCGGTCGAACTGCAGTTGTAGCTGTCTCTGGCTTCTACGATATACGTGGTTGACTGGGCAGGTGTAGCCGTTGGGTTTGGACAATTGGCGCAAGACAAGCCCGTACCCGGTTGCCAGATATATTGTACCACGTTGGTTGAATTGAATGTGATGGACCAGGAATTGAGAACGCCGGTTTCAAGCAAGCCTCCCCCGTCAGCGATGCGCAAACTCCAGTTACCGTTGATCGTCGAACCATTGAGTACCGCCCAGTTTCCTTCCGGGCGGAACGTTCCGGTAAAAGGCGAGGTGCCACCGTTAATCGGTGTAGTTGCCGAAGGCGAAAAGCAGGTTTGCCGATAGAAATCACTGTTGCCGCCATTATTGGTGGTTAGTTCGAGCACCCTGCCCGAAGGCGATACCAAAAAAACGGTAACATCGCTCAACCAGTCCGTTTCGATGTCAATACACACCGATTCGATTTGGGTGAGCGCGTCGTTAATGGTATTGGGTGCGATGCTGTTGACATTGATCGTAGCATTATACGGATTGGAAGGCGGGTGATTGGCATTGCCAAAAACATAATTCGGAAAAGACTCAAAGGTGATGGTGTTCTGCTCATCTGATTGTCGGGAAACGTCAAACGCCACACTTTCGCCCTGGCAAACAGCGACGTCTGCCTGGGGTGTCAGCAGTTCGTTACAATCGCGGCAATTGGGGTGCGTAACCGGTAGCACGGCAACATTGATGGAAGTATCGAACACACAACCGAATTCGTCAATCGTTTCAAAGATGTAATTCGCGGCGCCGGCATTAATCGGCGATGCCTCGATGTTCGTTGGTGTTGCATTATAAACCGTAGGGTTATCGCGCCAGCCGTAATCGACGATTTGGGGAGTAAATTTTTCCAGATCGGGAAAAAGCTCCGGATCAAAATTGATACCCCAGGAAAAGATAAAGCCATTATCAATCGCCCAGGAGTCAAGCACTTCGATCGTCCACTCGCCATTGAGCGGGCAGCCAATGAGTTCGGCAAAAGACTGGTAAGGTCGGTAGTCGCCGGTGGGTAGTGTTCGCGGCAGATTGGTATTGGCATATTCGAGCCAGGTTTGGCTGGCTTCATTCGTCCAGCAGTAGTCGAAGCCTCTGCCGGGTGTCGGGTTGGTGCCATCGAAGTCGATAGGCTCCCCGAGAAAAACCTCCGAGCCGGAGCGCCCGCCAAAGTTATGCAGCGTGATGGATTGCCCATTCGGGCAGCGCAGGTATATTTCCAGATCGCGCATCCAGGTGTGCTCCATATTAACACAAACTCCTTGAATATCTTCGGCACTGGTGACCACCTGCCCCGGCGAAAAATTTTGGAAGGCAACACTGGTTTCGTAAGAAACGCCCGTACCGTCGGGCAGCGCCAGCGAATCCGAACGTACAGCCCCTGCCTGAAAAGACGCCTGGTTTGGCATGGTAGAAACGGTAACCGCCGGGTTCACTTCATTGATGGCAGCGCTCAGGGCGATAGAATCGCCGGAGCAAATCTCCGTTGGCGTATCGCCCAGCATGAAAGTGGGCTTGGGCGCTACCCGAACGCGCTGGTTGATAAAATTGGTGCTTTCGCAACCACGGGCATCGGTAATGGTCAATTGTATGATATAACCACCGGATTCTCTATACTGATGCGTCACATTCGGACCTACGGCAGTCACTCCGTCGCCAAAATTCCATTCAAAGGTAGCCGTTAAATCAGAATGCTGGTAAATCGTACCATTTTGCGGATAAAGCCCCCGGGCAGAAAGCGAAACGCGGTCTCCCGGGCAAATATCCATCCAGCCGGTATCTATGGGCATGACGGCGGGCGTAGTCGTAACCAGTTCGGCGAGAATGGTTTGGCAAGCCTGCACACAACTGATATCGGCGCTCCAGCCGGCGCCCTGGCTATTGGCATTCGAGCGAAAGACCGCCGTGATACAGCCACTGGTATTTGCCGCTGTCGCCTGAATGATGAAAGGACCTTCGTAGGAGAAATCATCAATGCAGGACAACGGGCTGGCGCTGGTGTCCATCCCGTCAAAAAAGCAAAGCGAATCGCCTTCCTCCAACTCTACCCGGGCAAAAGTAAGCCGTACGTGCGTGCCCGATGAACCATCCGAACAAATGGTGACCGTGTGATTTTCGTTCGGACCGTAGCCGCTGCTATTGCCACCGCTATCCGTAAAAATCCCGCTGCAAGTCGTAATGGAACCATCGGTGATGGAGAACTCCTGCGCCTGATTTATAAAAGTCAACAACAAGCCTGCCGCTACTAACAGCGCTCTGATACGTAGATGAATCGCCATAAAGCTTTTTTTACTGGTTCAAAAAAATTGTGTCGCTGGAAATAATAGTCATCGTCACACAACGGCTATCCAGCAGCAGGATGTTTTTGTTTTTCAAAACGAGAATTGAGATGTTTGCGTAGTTGCTTTGACCAATCTGGGATTGTTTCGATCAATCCGGAGCGGGCTGCCAGATTTTCAGGTTGCCAGCCGGTTCGGCGATCTTTTTTCGCGTGGTCGTCAGAGATTGTAAAGATTATGAAGCTGTGTGCTGTTACAAATGTAGAAAAAAAGGTGAGAATTTTGTTATATCTTTTTCTCATAATATCGAAATTTTAACAATTAATGCAATTGGGCGTCTGTTTATTGGGCAGTTGAGAAAGAAAAGTGGTTCATTTTGCAAATTTGGCCACACAAAATAGCGATTTCTGCATTTTCAGGATGAACTGATTGTAAAAAACGTGCTTTGCGCTCCGCATCCTCGCGTGCGCGAAAGAAAAGTTCCAGCCGCATAAATGTTTAAATTCGGATTTCTTTATATCATCCGCAGAATGTTTAAATTTGTCCGTAAACGAAAACTTGCTCCATGACAATACTCGACGGAAAAAAACTAGCCGAAGACATCAAAGCAGAACTGAAAACCGAAGTTGATAAAATCATTGCCAGTGGCGAGAAGATGCCCCACCTGGCGGCGGTGCTCGTGGGTGATGACCCGGCCAGCCAGGTTTATGTGCGCAACAAGGTCAAGTCCTGCGAAGAGGTAGGGTTTCAGTCCACACTCATCCGGCGCGAAACAGAAATCAGCGAAGCCGATCTGCTCAAAATCGTGGACGACCTGAATAAAAATCCCGATGTGGACGGTTTCATCGTGCAACTACCCCTGCCCAAACACATCAACGAAGAAGCGATCACCCTCGCCATTGACCCCGCCAAAGACGTGGACGGCTTCCATCCGGTGAACTTCGGGCGCATGGCACAAGGGCTGACTGCCTATCTGCCGGCTACACCTCTTGGCATCATGGAAATGCTGCGCCGCTACGATATACCGACCGAAGGTAAAGAAGTGGTTGTGATCGGAAGAAGCAATATCGTCGGCACGCCCATCAGTTTGTTGCTTTCGCAGAAGGCGAATCCGGGAAATTGTACGGTAACTATCTGCCACAGTCGTACCCACGACATTCCGGCGCATACCAGACGCGCCGACATCCTCGTTGTAGCCATTGGTCGGGCGGATTTCGTTACAGCGGACATGGTCAAAGAGGGCGCGGTGGTCATTGACGTCGGCATCAATCGAGTGGATGATCCCACCGCCAAACGTGGCTATCGCCTGCGCGGAGACGTGCACTACGAAAGCGTTGCACCCAAGTGCAGCTTCATCACACCGGTACCGGGTGGCGTAGGGCGCATGACGGTCGCTTCCCTGCTGATGAACACACTGAAAGCCAGCAAAGGCGAAATTTACTAGCGCCTTCGGCACTAGCGTAAACAATGAGCAAGCAATGAACTGTAAAGAAGGGAACCAGGCAATCATCCGACAAATCACAAACCTCCTGGACGCAATTGCTCCGGCAGAATATGCCCAGGCACTCGACGTTTTCAGCGGCACGTCAATCGGGCAACACATAAGGCATATCCTCGATTTTTACCTGTGCCTGCTGCGAGGAATTAAAGAAGACCTTGTTGATTATGCCGACCGCGAGCGCAATCTGCAAGGAGAAACCGACCCGGCCTATGCCCGAAACGCGTTCCAGGCTATTATGGCACAAATAGAAGACTTATCCGAGAGCAAACCGGTGCATGTTCGGGGTGATTTTTCTCCGGCACAGGCTGCGCTGCGCCCGGTGTTGCAGTCATCCGTTGGTCGCGAGCTGATGTTTGCACACGACCACGCGGTTCATCATTTGGCAATTATCAAAATCGGCATAGAGCAAGCATTTCCGCAAATCCGTCTCGACAGCACATTTGGTATAGCACCTTCCACCGTAAAACACCACGCCGTCCGCGTGAACGAACACGCCTAAAATCAACTGCATGAATTATACCCGATACCGCATCAAAGCGGAACCTCAAATCGTAGAAATTTTGCTGGCATTTTTAAATGAATTGCCATTTGATAGCTTCGAGGAAACCGACGAAGGGTTGGGTGCCTATCTGGCGAGTTCCGCTGGTATGATTGAGGTAGAAGAAAATTTGAAAAAGCTTCAGACCTCTTACAATTTTGAATTCTCGGTTGAAGATATTCCCAACCGAAACTGGAACGCCGAGTGGGAAGCCAGTTTTCAGCCGGTGAAAGTTGGAAAATTTTGTGGCGTTCGGGCTGATTTTCATCCGCCAATGCCCAATGTAAAATACGACCTGGTTATCAATCCGAAAATGGCATTCGGTACCGGTCATCACGAAACGACCTACATGATGATTCAAATGATGCAGGGGCTCTCGTTCAAAGGTGCAAAAGTACTGGATTATGGCTGTGGCACCGGCATTCTGGCGATCCTGGCAGCCAAGCTCGGGGCATCGGTGGTGGATGCAGTGGACATTGAGGCAGAAGCTTACCAAAATACGCTCGAAAATGCACAAATCAATTACGTTGATACCATTCAGGCGATTCACGGCACGCTCGACAATATTCTCGATGCCGAGTACGATGTCATCCTCGCCAACATCAATCGCAATGTCATCATAGAATCTTTCCCGGCTATGCACCAAAAACTGCGGCGCAACGGCGTTTTGCTCATTTCCGGAATTCTGCAAAAAGACATCGAAATGCTGCGCGAACACATCCGGGCCTATCGCTTTACGCTCGATGAAAAGCTCGAACGCGGCGGCTGGGCGTGCCTGAAACTATTAAAATAATCTCTGACAACGGCAAAAACCGTCTTTCTGACGTTTGGATTGCAATCTCAGAACAACTAATCGTTGTTGATATATATGATTATTTTGTGTAAACGCGTTACCTTAAGTAAGGAACAGGTGTACAGATTCACCCTGCTCTGATTACACTTCAAGACAAGAAATAAAAACGGATGAGAAAGCTATACATTTTGCTTGCCCTGACCATGGGCTTTGCCTGCAGCCTCCCGGCACAGCGCCTGGAAGAATTTTCTGCAGACCGCAATGAGTTTACCGCTCAGCTCGGCAACTACATGACCGCCAGCAAGCAGAAAACCATGGAAGACATTTTCAAGGAATTTGAGCAAAGTTTCAAAAGCGGCATATTTTCCGATGAACAGTGCCAGCAGATACAAACAACCGCCAACGCTATGCTTCAGCAGCGCATGACCGCCAGCCCCTATTTCATGGTCTATCTGAATGCGCTGATGCAAGTCAACCAGACCAACAACCCGGAGCAGACCTTTGCCGAATGGCACACCATTCTGAATACCATACTGGCGGATATCGAAAACCGGCGGCTCAATCCATATCTCGATTTTTTGAATTTTTCCTTGTCATTTTTTGAAAAAAAAGCCCTGCGCGCCTCCGATCTGGGCACCAACTGGTACGCACTAACCGACAATTACGCCTGGCATTATGAGCAAAAACAACCCTCTATTCGCTTTGAAAAGCTCGACTTGATGGCCGGACATCGGCAGGATTCAATTTTCATTTACGAAACCGGCGGCGAGTATTTTCCGGTGGAGCAAATATGGAAAGGCAAAGGCGGCAAAGTGACCTGGGAACGCCTCGGCATGGGCGATGTGTATGCCGAACTGGGCGAATATACCCTGGAAACCAACAAAAGCCTCTACGAAGCATCGGAAGCCAAGCTCTACCATCCGCAGTTTTTTGGCAATAAACTCATCCCCGGCAAATTCAGCGATAAGCTCATCTTTGGCAACGATGCCACGTCCAGTTCTTACCCTCGTTTTGAATCGAATGAAGATCGGCTGGAGCTAAAAGACATCGGGCGGGGTATCCAATACACCGGCGGCTTCCGGCTGCATGGCTCCACTGTGTATGGCTATGGCAGCAAAGAAAACAAGGCAGAAGTAAGGGCCGTCAGCGACGAAAAGAAGCTGATATTCCGGGGCAAGTCCGAATTGTTCACCATTCGCCAGGGCGAGCGCATCGTTGCAGAACGCGTGGAAACCGTCATGCGCTTCGGGCAGGATTCTATCTATCATCCGTCGGTGAATATTCGCTACGACATTGAAAAAAATCAATTGCGCCTCACGCGAGGCGAGCGGGGCAGCGACCGCAACCCGTTTTTTACCTCAGCGCATCAGATCAACATTGATGCCGAGGATATTCTCGTCTTTCTGGATGCCGACTCGGTGCTCATTGGCAGAAAGGTGCTTAGCTCTTCCTACAACCCGGCCGTTACTTTTGAATCGTTGGAATATTTTAATAAAGGAGAGTACAATCGCATTCAAAATATCGCCACAATTAATCCGCTGGCGCTGATGAAAGTTGTAGCCGAACGCGAAAATACCCGGGAAATTGATGCCAATGACCTGGCTAAAAAAATGAACTCCAAATTTACCGTGGATAACATCCAGCGGCTATTATACGATCTGGTTGCGAAGGGTTTTATTGGCTATGACAGCGAAAGACAAATCGTGGAAGTAAAAGACAAGGTTTTCCATTATGCCGACGCCGAACAGGAAAAAGTGGATTTTGATTTTTTGAAAATACGCTCCGATGCCGATAGTACGAATGCCGTCATCAACCTGCAGGATCAATCCATCATCATCAATGGCGTGTCCAATGTCGAGTTTTCCAGCAAGCAGCGCGTGGGGGTTAAACCTATTGGTAATCAGGTAGTTCTGAAGAAAAATCGCGATATGGATATAGACGGGCGCTTGTTTGCCGGCTACGGCGTGCTCGAAGGTAAGGACTATCACTTTGATTATGAAAAATTCCAGATTGCGCTGGATTCGGTGCGCTATTTCGACCTTTTCGTGCCCTCGCCGGAGGAACTGGACGAAAACGGCAACCCAAAGGCCTACTCCATTGCCTCGCGCATCGAGCACCTGAGTGGCGTGCTGCTTATTGATGCGCCCAACAATAAGTCCGGAAGGGAGGATATCGTCATTTTTCCCTCTTTGCAAACCAATAGCGATGCCTTTGTATTTTATGATATTGACAGCACTGCTGCCAAAACTTATCCGCGCGATTCCTTTTATTTTCGGATAGAACCCTTCAGTTTCAATCATCTGGATCGATTTACCGCTAAGGATATTGGGTTTAAAGGCGAATTGCATTCGGCGGATATCTTCCCGGATTTTGATGAAACCCTCCGGCTCCAGGAAAATGATTTCTCGCTCGGATTCATCAGTGATACACCGAAGGAAGGCTACCCGGTTTATCAGGGAAAAGGAACTTACATTGGCAATGTGAATCTGAGCAATAAAGGCTTGCTCGGTGAAGGCAACCTGAAATATCTCGGCGCTTCGATTGATGCAAAGGGCATCAGCTTCCGCCCGCACGACCTGTCGGCCCGCGCCGACCAGTTCAACCTGGAAGAAGACCGAAAATCCGCTGTGCAAACCCCCAAAGTACGGGGCACGGATGTAAGTATCGACTGGCGCCCTTATCAGGACAGCATGTACATCCGCTCGGAAACGGCCCCTTTCAATTTGTTCCAGAAAGATGATCATACCCTCCGTGGCACACTCATCCTGACGCCCGGCGGCCTGAAAGCCGATGGCACGCTTGATTGGGATGCCGCGAGCATGGCGTCCGATTTGTTTGCCTTTGGCGCTTTCTCGGCTTCCGCCGATACGACCAACCTGCGAATAAAAGCCATTGATGCTGCGGATATTGCTCTGAGTACCAACAATGTAAAGGGTGAAGTCAATTTTGACGAAGAAATCGGCACGTTTAAAGCCAACGATGAATTTTTGCTCACGACCCTGCCCTACAATCAATA
This sequence comes from uncultured Saprospiraceae bacterium, assembly GCA_964517175.1. Classification (GTDB taxonomy): domain Bacteria; phylum Bacteroidota; class Bacteroidia; order Chitinophagales; family Saprospiraceae; genus JADJNW01. The sequence goes on along the minus strand of CAZFBU010000066.1, from coordinate 11,099 downwards.
CCAAACTTCCATGAATGAATTCGGCTGGGATATGAAAAACGAGATCATCACTTTCCAGTCGGATCCCAATAAACCCGGCAATTTTCTATCCATTCACCCCGATCAGGACTCGCTGCGGTTTAATGGGGAAAATGCTTCTTATGATTTGAAATCCAGCGAGTTAAAAATAAGCGGCGTACCTAACATCGTCACCGCCGATGCGTTCATTTTTCCGGATAGCGGCTACGTCGAAATTCAGCCCGGGGGCGTAATGAGGACGCTCGAAAATGCACGCATTGTGTGCGATACGATCAATCAGAACCACGTCATCAATCGCGCTACCGTCAACATATTGGGCAGGCGTTTTTATCGCGCCAACGGGTTTTACGAGTACAACATTGGCGGAAGAGAACAGGAAATTGAATTTTCTGACATCACCGGAGAACCCGTCGGCAAGGGCAAATACAGCGAGAAAGCAACCGTTACCCGCGCCGTGGGCGCTGTGAGTTCTGAAGAGGATTTTTACATCGACCACAAAACCCGGTTTTATGGTCGCATCAGCCTGAGTGCAGAAACTCCCAACCTGACGTTCGATGGCTTTGCTAAAATTGACGCGCAAAAGCTGCCCAATCCGTTGTGGTTTACGGTGAGCAGTGAAGGAGACAAAAAGGACCTGGCGATCAAATACGACACGCCCAAGAGCGAGGAGGGCTGGCCATTGGAAACCGGCTTGTACCTCAGCAAGGAGTCGGCGCGGGTGTATGCATCGGCGATGGCGCCGCTTAAATTCCGCAAGGATCGCCCCATTTTACCGGCAAAGGGCGTATTCAAATACCTGGAAAACAAGGATCAATTCGTTTTCGGTGACTCCGCGAAAGTGCTCAGCAATGCGCGCCGTGGCAATAAATTCGTCTTCGATGATAAAACCGGCAAAGTAGAAGCAGAAGGCAAGTTCAACCTGGGTTCCGGGCTGAAATACATCTCGCTGGATGCAGCGGGCATCGCCAAAACCGCATTTCCGCCGATTGTCGAAAACCCGGAGATCGTCAGCGACACGGCTTCGCTCATCGCGCCGGACCCCATGCAGGAGCCGGAGATGCCGCTCACCGCCGAATTGATGCTTGGCGTAAAATTTCAATTGCCCGATCAATTGCTGAAAATTCTATACAACGACATCACATCCAGCTTCGATGCGACGGTGATTCCATATCTGACGGATGTGGAGTTTTACAAAAAAGCAGCGTTCGAGCTATTTCCAAACAACGTGGAGGTCGAAACAGCGATCACGGGCATGAGTTCGGGCTACCTCGACATTCCTAAGAAATTCAATCCTTACACCCTGGTTTTCAGCAAGGTAAAAATGAAATGGGAGTCCGAGTACCAGTCTTTCCTCTCCACCGATTCAAAAATTGGCATCAATAGCATCAACGGCGATCCCATTCAAAAAATGCTGGAGTGCTATATCGAATGCCGCATGCCAACCAATGACGATGACCGATTGTACATTTACATCAAAACGACCAGCGAACTGGTATATTTCTTTGGTTACAAACAAGGCATTCTGAGTGTTACTTCCAATAATCCGACATTTATGGATGCGCTGGATGGCTTGAAAGACAAGGACTTGATTATGAAAATGCCAGACGGCGAAACGTTCGAGATTATGCCGGTCGAATTCAGCGATGCGCGTTTGTTCCTGCGGCGGATTCAGGCAGCGAATAAATAAGCACCTAGACTCAGGTGCCCCCTTTACCGAAGGTGTCACCTGAGCTAAACTTTCTCCCTTTCAGGAATTATTTATAATTTTTAGGATATACCAGACAATTATCTCTACATTCAGCTGCATCGGAAAAAACAACTACAAAAGAAAGATTGTTTCCAAAATAGTGAAAGTGTTCAATTATTGTTATTTTTACACTATCTATTTGTAAATCCTAAACTCTAAACAACAATGGCAAAAAAAATTGCTATCAACGGCTTCGGTCGTATCGGAAGATTAACTTTCCGCGCCCTGCTCAACATGAATGACGTCGAAGTGGTCGCTATTAATGACCTCACAGATAACGCCACGCTGGCGCACCTGCTGAAGTACGATACCATACATGGTAAATTTGCCGGAACTGTAACCGCCGACGATGACAACATCCACGTAAACGGAACGGCAATCGCCGCATTGGCGGAGCCGGATCCAGCTAAATTGCCCTGGAGCGATATGGGCGTTGACATCGTGCTGGAATGTACCGGACGCTTCGTTACCAAAGAAAAAGCAAGCCATCACATTACCGCGGGCGCCAAAAAAGTAATCATTTCCGCACCAGCTAAAGGCGGAGATGTGCCGACGGTGGTCTTGGGCGTGAATGAAGAACTCATCCAACCGGATATAACCGTCTATTCCAATGCATCCTGTACCACTAACTGCCTCGCGCCCATGGTGAAAATCGTTGACGACATGCTTGGCATAGAAAGTGGATTTATGACCACCATCCACGCTTACACAGCCGATCAGAACATTCAGGACGGACCGCACCGCGACCTGCGCCGCGCCCGCGCTGCTGCCAGCAACATCGTACCGACTTCCACCGGCGCTGCTGCGGCAGTAGGATTGGTATTGCCACATTTGCAAGGCAAATTGAATGGCAACGCCATGCGCGTACCGGTGCCGGACGGCTCTATCACGGATTTTACGGTGCTGGTGAAAAAATCGGCTACGGTTGAAGAAATTAATGCCGCCTTCAAAGCCGCCTCTGAGAATGCCATGAAGGGAATCCTCGAATACAACGAAGATCCCATCGTTTCTTCTGACATCCTGGGCAATCCGCACTCTTGCATTTTCGACAGCGAACTGACGATGACCGATGGCGGCAAACTGGTGAAAGTAGTAGGCTGGTACGACAACGAAGCAGGTTACTCTGCTCGCCTGGCAGAACTGGCTGCAAAAGTATAAGTGTCAGGAACTTAAGTATCTTTTTGATTCTTCAAAATATTCTGATGCGGGAAGTCAGAGCAGGGCATGGTATCTCTTCTGACTTCTTTCTTCTCTCATCTCAAATCAACCACCTATGAACCTCAATTTTAACGGTAAAAAAGCGCTCGTCCGCGTAGATTTTAACGTCCCTTTCGACAAAAATTTCCATATCACCGACGATACGCGCATTCGCGCGGCGCTGCCTACCATCCGGCACATTCTGAACAACGGCGGCTCGGCAATCCTGATGTCGCACCTGGGGCGTCCGCAAAAGAAAAAGCGAGAAGACGGTAGCCTGGATGTAGCAAAATTCACCATGCGACACATCCTGGATCACTTGTCGGAGCTACTGGGTACGGAGGTGCAATTTTGCGATGACGTGGAAGTAGCCGGCGAAAAAGCAAAAAAAATGGCCGCTGACCTGCAACCGGGCGATGTACTCCTGCTGGAAAATACACGCTTCCACCCGGGCGAAGAAAAAGGCGACGAGACATTGGCTAAAACGATGGCTTCGCTGGCGGATGTGTATGTGAATGATGCCTTCGGCACGGCGCACCGCGCACACGCTTCGACGACAACGGTGGCGCAGTTTTTTGGCAAAAATGCCAAATCCTTTGGCTTCCTGATGGAAGCAGAAGTCGAAAATGCCCAGAAAGTGCTGGATGATCCGCAGCGACCGCTCACCGCAATTCTCGGCGGCGCTAAGGTTTCCGACAAAATTCTCATCATTGAACGCATGATCGACCTGGTTGATAGTCTCGTTATCGGCGGCGCAATGGCATATACCTTCTTCAAAGCGCAAGGCGGCAACGTCGGCAAATCGCTGGTAGAAGAAGACCGGCTCGATACGGCGCTCGAATTGCTGAAAAAAGCGAAGGAAAAAGGCGTGGAATTTTTGCTTCCTTCGGATTCCGTTATTGCCGATGATTTCAATAAGGACGCCAACTTCAAATTTGCGCCAAGCGATGAGATACCCGACGGCTGGATGGGACTGGACATCGGCGAACAGGCGGTGGCTGATTTTTCAAAAGTGATCGAAAATTCCAAAACCATCCTCTGGAACGGCCCGATGGGCGTATTCGAGATGCCCAACTTCGCCAATGGCACCAAAGCAATCGCCGAAGCGCTGGCAAAAGTAACCAAAACCAGCGCCTTCTCCCTGGTGGGCGGCGGCGACTCCGTGGCGGCGGTTAATGATCTCGAACTGGCCGATGACATGAGCTTCGTCTCTACCGGCGGCGGTGCCATGCTTGAGTTCTTCGAGGGTAAAACCCTGCCCGGCGTAGCGGCTATTCAAGCGTAAAAGGAAGATGGGGAGATAGGAGGATTGGAAAATGATAACCAACTTTATTCTCCGTTCTTCCCATTCTCCAATTGTTGCAATAGCCACGTCCGGTCGTTCAGCATCTGTGTCTCCCGAATTTTTGTGTGCAATTTCTCCCTGCCTTTGTCATCAGACTTGAATAATTCGTAAGCCAAATTTACAAAACTCTCGTAAGGCGCTTTCACACTTTTGGGCACGCTTTTGTTGCGCAGGAGAAAAATTTTGAAAGAAGAAACCAACGACAAGAAGGCTTCCGTCGCATCAATTTCGTAATAAATTTTCAATAACATTACTTTTGCGCCCAGTTGGTAGTGAATATCCGAAAATTCAACCTGATTCAAATGAAAAAGCGCTTCATCATAATTTTGCCGATGGTAAAATAAATCCGACATATTGTAATGATAAGCATCGGTGCGTTTATCTGCTTCCAGTTTCTCGCTGTAATTGCGCACAAAATCTTCCACCCAGTCGTATTGTTGCAATCCCAGTCCAAGTTTCACCATATTCTTGAACGTCCAGGGGGAAATCTGACCGTTTTCCAGCAGAACTTCATTCGCTACCCCTTCGCGGTAAAGTTGCATCAGATTTTTTGCGTATTCTTTCTCTCCGAACCGAATGCGATGAATGCAGAAGTTGATCGCAAACTGGTATAAAACGCGCTGCTCTTCCTTTGGAAACAGGGTGAAGTGCGTTTGCAAAAGCGCTGTAAATGACTCAAAATGTACGGCCGAATCTAATCCCGACAACATCAGCAAAAGCGCGTGATAAACTTCGACGGTCGGCTCTCCGGCAAATTTTCCCGTCGCCAAAATTGACTTGATCTCGGCGAGAAGATTCAAGCGGTAATCCGATTGAATAAACTTCTGCTGGTCGAGCATCATGCAGAGGTAGCGGAGCTTTTTCACCAGGTAAAACACATCCAGAAAATCGGCAGCCGCTTGCAAGTTGGGATCGTACTGGCGTACCTTCTTTTTCGCAAAATGCGCATCCGCCACCTCCGCCAGCAGGTAGCGCTGAAAAAAATAATCGGCGTTCCGCTGCACCTGCGCCTTCACCCTGTCCAGCGTTTGCCGGAAAATGTAGTGATAGTTTTTATCCACATCCCGCTCAACGTATGAAACCAACTGATGATGCAACGGCAAAACAGGTTCCTGCTCGTAGCGCTGCAGCCCAATAAACCGCTCCGCCAGCTTCAATAATTGGCTCGTGGCGTAGTTTAGTTGCTTATCGTCGTATTTTTCTTTCGGAAATATTGCCGCAAAAACTGCCTCCCGCACCAATTTATCTTCCGGAAAATCCCTTGCCGCCTCTTTTTTTAAATAATTAGTCAAGCGAATCAACTCCTTGTTTTTATTGAAATACGGCGACCGGACAAAATCGCCAAATGCCCGCCATTCGTTCCCGCTGAATGTCGCCAGCAGGGCGATTAATTTGCTATTTTTCATCTCGCTGCAAGCTTTTTTGTCTGTGAGTAAACAATTTTATAGGTGGTTTCCGTATGTATGTATAAATTATTTTTTGATTTTTTACATCTTATAATTTTAAAATTAATTGATTTTCAATAATTTAAAAAATTAAAACGGCTATTTTTTTTTGATGAATATTAAAAATTGTAGTTGCATTCTGTTTACGACGAACTTACCTTTGAACAAAGATCAACCGTCTTAAAGCGTAACATGAAAAAAACGAATAATCCCATACGACTGATCCTGATCGCTTTGCTATGCTGCCTGCTGCAAACCGGCGCAGCCCAGGTCTTTCCCGGCGATGCCAACAACGACGGCATCGTCAACAACCTGGACGTGTTGTTCGTCGGCTATGCTTACGGCAGCATTGGCCCGGCGCGGATGGAGCGGAGCGGTGATTTCGCAGAAGCCCCGATCCCCTTGTTTTGGGAACAACGTTTTGCCAATGCCGACAGCACCAACTTTGCTTTCGCCGATGCCAATGGCGACGGTATCGTCAATTTTGAAGACCTGCTGGCTGTTCACCGGCACTACGACGCCCGGCGGCTCAATCCCACGCCTGCTTCTTTTCCGACCGGTATGCGCGGCGTTGATCCGCAATTAAAATTCGGACCGGCCGAAGGAGCGGCACAAGCTACGCCCGGTTCGGTTATTGAAATCCCGGTTTCGCTGGAAAGCCCCATGCTGGATTCGGTGCAGCATATCAACGGACTGGCTTTTTCCATTGGTTACGACAGCGATCTCATTCGGGAAATTCAGTTGGATTATTCCGATTCCTGGTTTGTGGAGGACGGGCAAGCTTTTTCGTATCAAATTGCTAACCCCAATGATCCGAATCGCTACGATGGCGCGCTGACCCGCTTCGGGCGCGATCCAATCAGCGGTGGCGGCAAGGTTATGAAAGTCCGGGCAATCATCGAAGATGACCTGATCGGGCTGCGCCCGGGCGATAGCATACACGTGCATCTCGAGATCAAATTCATCCAGGTCAAAGACGGCGATTTCCGGGATGTTCCGGTACTGGGCGATACGACCACCATCGTCATTTACCATCCGGATATGCTGGTGCCGATTGACGAAGAGCCGGTTCATACTCCAATTCGCATCTTTCCGAACCCTGCAACGGATTGGCTGCACATTGTTTCGCCGGTGTCGATCACCCGTATCGAACTTTATGATGCAACGGGTCGGCTGATACAATTGACCAAAACCGGCGACGCGAAGACTTTTCAATTAAACCTGAGTAGCTGCAAAGCAGGGATACATTTTGCAAAAATTTTGAGCGAAACCGGCTTTGTTATCAAAAAAATAATGATCGAATGAGACCAAGTGGGAAGTGGGAAATCGGAAGTGGGAAGTTGAGCGAAACGAAATCCCGCATGGTAGGACTAAATGGCAAGTATTTGAAAAACAATACTTTAAAACGCCAATCAATACGTCATAATCCCTTAAAATGATATTATTTCTAAACCAATTACAAAACTCAATGAAAATGATCTGTTTGAAATCACATCTTACACTTTTACTGCTCTTGCTTGCTGCCTGGAGCACGAGCGCACAGCCGATGACATTCGGCGTATCCGGCTATGTGGGCTTTGGCGCTGCCAACGAACCAGCGAATGCCTTCCCGGTCTGGATTTACACGAACGAAGAGCGCCTCCGCGTGCTGACCAACGAAGAGGGTATCTTCAGTGCAAGGGTTCAACTAACCCCCGATGCCAACGGACAGGACAGCGTAACCGTCGAAGTCTTTGACCTCTGCACCGGTATGCGCAAGATTCAAAGACAGACAAGCGCCGCCGGCGATACCAGTTTTGCAGACTTCAATTTTACCATCTGCGAAGCAACTGCACCGCCTAATAACAGTGGCTGCGGGGCATTTTTTGCCTATCAGCCCGATGAGGAAGCGCCCCAGACTATTCGGTTTCAAAACCTGTCGTACAGCGCTGATTCGGTAACTTCCTGGCGCTGGGATTTTGGCGATGGCGCTACCAGCAATGAGTACAATCCTGTACATACCTACGAAAGCAATGGCATTTATACTGTACAACTGCAGTTGCTCGCCGAAACGGACAATTCGGAACCTTGCCGGGCGCGTTATGCCACCAACATCGTCATCAGAGATACCAGCGCCAGCGAGTGCCCTACTACTTTTGAGCCGGTGTGTGTAGCTACGCCAAGTGGGGGCTTCATTCGTTTTGCCAATCGCTGTCTGGCACTTGCCGAAGGTTTTACCGAAGATATGCTCGTGCCTTGTGTGGAGGACTGCATGTGCCCGGCCGTTTTTGAGCCGGTTTGTGTACGATTGGATGATGGGACGGTTCGTCGTTTTGTCAATCGCTGCGAAGCCGCCTGCGAAGGTTTCGGCGCAGATGATTTCGTAGATTGTGAAAACGGCGAGGTTTGCTCGGAGATTTTCGACCCGGTTTGCGTAATTTCGAATGGTGAAAAGTTCAGATACACCAATGCCTGCTACGCCATCAAAGCGGGTTTCGATGAAGCGGATTTCGTACCATGCGAAAATGCCTGCGACTGCCCGACGGACGAATACATTCCGGTTTGTGTGGCTTTGCCTTCCGGCGAAATCAGAGAGTACGTGAGCGCCTGCTGGGCGAAGTGCGATGGTTTTACTGAGGAAGACTTCATTGATTGTGAAAATAGCTGCATCTGTCCGGAGATTTTCGATCCGGTATGCGTGGTTAGCGCGAGTGATACGCTAAGGTTTGCCAATCGTTGCTTTGCTGCCTGCGAAGGCTATGGTTCGGATCAGATTTTCCAGTGCCGTCCAAACCAGGATTGCAATTGCCCGCGCATCTACGAGCCGATTTGTGTGGAAATAGACGGCGCCATTCGCGAGTTCCCCAATACCTGTGTAGCAGCCTGCTATGGCTACACGCCGGAAGATTTTGTAGATTGCGATAGCGGCGCTTGCATCTGCCCGGAATATTACGATCCGGTGTGCGCGGTCGTTGATGGCGATACGCTGACATTCGATAATATTTGTTTTGCACGATGCGAGGGCTTCACTGCCGATCAGTTGCTCTCCTGTCGTCCAGGCAGCGAATGCAATTGTCCTTTGATCTACGCTCCGGTGTGCGTCGTTAGTGCCAGCGGCGAGGTAGTAGAATATTCCAACCGTTGCTTTGCCGCCTGCGCCGGTTTTTCCGAGGCGGATTTTGTTACCTGCCCCTCACCGGAACCTTCCTGCCAGGCAATGTTTTTCTTCCGACAGAATGAGAATGACATGCGCACTTTCCAGTTTGAGGATTTGTCGATGGGAGAGATTGTTTCCTGGAAATGGGACTTTGGCGACGGCGTCACCAGCACTCAGCGAAACCCGACCCATACTTTCTCGTACGACGGTATTTTTTATGTGCGACTGTCGGTACGAACCAATGATGGTTGCGAAAGCCAGGCGAATATGGTCGTATATGTAAATCCCGACGCGGTGTACGACAATGCGTGCAATGCTCTTTTCATACCGTTCATTTTTTCTGATTCTTTGCAGGTATTGTTCCGCAATATCTCTTCTATGGATGCAATAGAGTATCGCTGGGACTTCGGCGACGGCAATACGAGCACCGAGCGCTCGCCCACGCATACGTACGCCACGAGCGGCATTTACGAAGTAAGCCTGACCGTCGGCACAGCAGATGGCTGCACCAATACCTTCGAGGGGATCATTAACCTGGAAAGTCAGAACTTTACGGGCGCGCCAGCGTTTCGCCCGGCTACCACCACCAGCACCAACACCGTTGTCGCTTTTGAAAGCTTGCGGTTGTACCCGAATCCGGTTCAGGAAAGCATGATGCTGGAATTCACTATGCCCAAAGCGGCATCGTACCAATTGAGTATTTACACCCTGGAGGGCAAGGTATTGCGCTCCACATCCCAAGATGCCATCAGCGGCACAAACAACATCCAACTGGCTGTTGACGAACTGCCAACGGGTATGTACTTGCTACGTATCCAATCCCATGAACAGGCTAAGGTTGTAAAATTCGTCAAACAGTAGTATCCCACAACCGATTTGAAAACAATTTTTGGCAGCAGTTCCTCGGATGAGGGGCTGCTTTTTTTAACTATTGCCCCGGGGTGGATGCCCATGCTCTTCCTCATGTTTTTCGATATATGTTTTTTCCAATTCTTCCGCCTCTTTCCTTCCAGGAATACCGGTGATGAGCACTTTTGCAAAAAAGCGCGCCCAATTTACGAGCTTATTAAATAGCTTGACTTGCCTATTGGCACGAGGAGATGAACCATCTTCCAATAATGGATCGCTGCTAATTCCATATTTGAATGTATCCTGCAACTCTCGATCTCTGATTTCGTAAAGATGATGCAAGTCCTTGTTCTGGTGAGAGTTACCGTGTACCTTCATTTTTACCTTGCAATTTTTCAGTCAATGTTTCCTGCCATCCTTCCGGGTTACTGAAAGTTTCGTAACTGACTTTAGGAAGATAGTCAAAATCTTTGTTCCCGGTTTTTCGCTGATAGGCTTTCCGGGCAATTGCAAGAATAGGTTCGAAGGTAAATTCTTGGGGAATCAGGGCCGGTTTTTGCAAAACTTGCAGGAAAAAGTCCTTGCCATTTGCCACCACGCAACACCGTGCATAAAGAAAATGATCGGCTGAAAAAGGTTTATCCGGTTGGTATGCGTGTGCACCCAATTGTGCAGCAAATTTCTGTTTATCCAACGAAAATAATTTTTCAGCCAGTATATCCTCGAATCGAAAGATTGCATCAGAACTTTGATTGCTCAAATACGCAATTGCTGGTTCCAGAATCAATTCTGCATTTTCTCCGGCATCCCAATTTAGCAAACTAATGATGTACCAAAAATCGCCTTCGTCCAAATCGGATATATCGGACGCAGATACATTCAATGAAATTTCAACTTCTGCATCCTCATACTGCTGCTTGAGTTGCTTTATGAATTCATCATCCAGATCCTGCAATCGACCTTTGTAAGTGGTTGTCATACGCAATAAATTCTGAGTATTACTTGCAATATAGTATTTTAGAATAAGACTTCAAACCTCCATCTATTTCCATTTTCAAACTTTTTCGCCCTGATCTGTAACGATTTGCCACAATGCCAGTAACCTATATCGAATGCACACACAAACAACGGGCGAGGATACCTTCCCGCAATAAAAAAGCCTGACAACGAGCACGTTATCAGGCTTTTGCTTTCTTTTTAATTTGATCTACCGCAATACATACCGCACGCTCAGCGCGCCGTAGCCACCGGAAAAACCGCTGTTAAAACCATTGACAAAGAGCACCGGCACCCAGTCCAGCGAGAGGTTGATCGGAGCGTCATCAAATTTGTAGTCCAGTCCGATTGTCCCCAGAATGCCTA
>CAZFBU010000065.1:21519-23155 GCA_964517175.1 uncultured Saprospiraceae bacterium | reverse complement strand
TTTTCCCCTTTTTTATAGCTATGCGTCATTTTCGCCACGGACTATTGATTAAATAAATGAGATTATGGAATTTTGAAAGTACAATCCTCCGGACGGGATGACAAACAAATATCCCACATTAACATAATGCTAAGATTTCTAATCGTTAGACGTAAAGCGGATGATCAGGGTTTTTATTAGTTTAAATTTTAGATATAAGTATCTGAAAGACAATTGTTTGTTTTTTTAGGGCTTTGCAGGAGATTAAAACGGAAGGAATCATAAAACAAGAGCCTGGAAATTTGCAGCCAGCGCTTCCCACAGCCATTGAAAAACTTGCCATACGATAAAAATCATCAGGAAAAAAGCGCCCGTCAGTGCAAAGAGAACGAGCAGAATCACCCAAAGGGCGCTGCCCCGGTGCTTGCCTTCGCGATAGTGTTCCCGCAGCAAACTGACGTTGCGTCGGTTCGCTTTATAACGCAGATCAAAAATATCGCCGATAATGGGAAAAACACCAACTATGGAATCCAGCAAAATATTGCCGGTCATTTTTAACACAACCATGCCGCTGGCGCCACTGCTCGCCATAATCAGCAGCAAAAAACCGGAGAGCGCCAGCCCGATCACGTCGCCTACGTAAGGAATAAGCCCGATCAAAAAATCCAGACCGAAGCGAATTTGCGTTCCCGGAATGCGGAAGCGGTTATCCAGCAGCGCGGATGCACCGTCCAGCCAGTAGAGCGACCGCTCCTGCCGGGCAGAAAGTACGAATGGCTCTGGTGAGAATTCTTTTTTCATGTTCTGTCGTTTCCGACGCGGAAGTTAGCAGCCATCTTCAATATCTCAAAATATTAGGAAGATGAAAGTTCTTTTTGCTTAAAATATGGTTAAATCTGAAGGCGAAATCGAACCTTTCGGGCTATCTTTAGGTCTAAATAACAGGGCAATTACCGAAAAATCGGAATAATACCTTATTTTCGCACAAAAGAAACCAACGCTATGCGCATATCGCCGATACTTTCCACGCTGTTTGTTCTATTGTTTGCCACAGTGGCTGGTGCCCAGCAAACCAAAAGCCTGGTACAATTCTCCGGGATGGTACTCGATGGCAGCACGGAGCAGTTGTATCCGGTGCCTTACACTAATATCCTGGTAAAGGACAAAGGTCGGGGTACGTATTCAGACTTCAAGGGCTTTTTCTCCATTGTAGTGGAAAAGGGCGATGTGATCGTTTTTTCCGCTATTGGCTACAAAACAGTGGAGTACAAAATACCGGAAGACCTGTCAGATGATCGTTATTCTCTGGTGCAACTAATGACGCAGGACGCCATCAACCTGCCAGAAACCGTCGTCTTCCCCTGGCCCAGCCGCGACCACTTCAAACTGGAATTCCTGGCGATGGACGTAACGCCGGAACTGCAGCGCCGTGCCACCGAAAACCTGGCGGAGGAAACCCTGAGACGAGCCAGTGTCGGTGTACGAACGGATGGCATGGAAAATGCCAATTTCTACCTGCGGCAGCAAGCCCGCGAATACTACTACATCGGTCAACAACCACCTATGAATATTTTTAATCCGATTGCCTGGGGCAAGTTTTTCCAAGCCTGGAAAAATGGAGACTTTAAGAAGAAAGAATAAAGGTAAGTTGAAGGGT